>DAOTAI010000030.1:0-13960 GCA_035593865.1 Acidobacteriota bacterium | reverse complement strand
AAGCTGAGCGGGTCACTGCCTGATCGACTCTGCAATCTCCGAGAGGCGTTTAAACATCTCCTCATCGACCGATACATTGAAGACGAGGCCAACGATCAACGCCCAACTACTTAAGAAGTACTGCCAACCGTCCGCCACTGTCAGATGGCGGCTTGCCTGTTGCGCCCTAGCCTGACGAAGAAATTCAAGCTCGCCCCGGTAGTTCAGCTCCCAGACAACCCCGTGCTCTGGGAAAAGAGCCTTTGCGCTCACAGGCGATCCCGGTTGATCCTTTCCCAGGCCGGTGGCATTGACAACCAGCGAATACGGCGGCAGGCCGGACACCAGGGCGTCATTATCTTCAAGGCGCCTCACCTCGACGAAGTCCACGGACAAATCCGCTGAAGGTATCCGGCTTAGGAGATCACTGGCCCGCCTCAATTGAACAGAGTTGCAGTCCGATAATATCAGCCGCGCCGGCCGGCGCTCGGGTGGCGCCTTCGCGGCAAAGTAAGCGAGAAGGGCCTGACCGGCGCCACCAGCGCCTAGACACAAAGCTTGAAAAAGGCGAGGCGGAATCGAAGCGTCGTCCAACACTCGCTCCACACAGCTTCCGGAAACGCTGGGATCGGTTGCATGGCCGATCATCCGGCCATTGCGTTTGTATATACACGAAATCTCCTGCGTAAGCGCCGATTCAGCGGTTAATTCATCGAAAAGGTCACCGGCGGCGTGCATGAACCGGATCTTGTGCGAAGTGATAAGCGCGCCCAACGAGAGAGGATCGCTCTTGATATGCTCGGTCGCATCCCGATAGCTCTGGTCGGGTGCATCCAGGGGAAAATCCAGGCCAATCAGCTGCGCGTCTTGAAGTCCCAGAAGTCGAGCCCAGGCGGGAAACATCCGCAAGGCCGCGGAACCGCCGGTCTTCACTCCTGCGAAATACATGGTCGGCCGGGTCTGTCGAGTCAGCACCTTAGCCTCCGTAAACCCTTCGAATACGCCGCCGGTAATCATCGTACGACGCCTCAAAACGTTCCCGAGACGCCTCCTCCCCGACGAAGTAGCTGCTGGTCAGAACCAGGGGCGGCTTGCCAAGCGCGGTCAAACGCTGGGCCACGGCGACTTTCAAGGCATTGGCGACGGCAGCGGCGCCAATTGTGGATCCCGGTCCTACCGGGTCAAGCAGGCCGTCAATTCGAACCAGCGCGTCACCTGGCGGGGTACAGTTATCAATCGTCAGATCCGCAATATCGATTAGCCGCTTTCCGGAACAGTGCCTCGGCCGCGAAGCCTGGGAATGCTCGACCGAGACTACCACAATCAGCGGCATTCCCCTTTGCTTCGCCTCTAGTCCCACTTCGACAACGACTTCATTTACGCCGCTGTTTGAAAAGATCACAAAACTGTCTGGCGGGGAAAAGACGAAATTGCGCATGATGACACGGCCGAAGCCCGGGGTTCGCTCCAGAAACATGGCTTGTCTTTGACCATTAGCCCCGACCACCTGCGTATGGTAAGTCAGAGACAGCTCGACAATCGGATGGAAGCCGGGAAAGCTGCCATGCCGGGGATACATCTCCTCGAGGAACATCCGGGAATGTCCGGTCCCGAAGAGGTGAACCAACCCCTCGTTGGCGATCGTATTCGCGCAGATGTCCGCAGCCTTTTCAATGGCTTCCATCTGTGTCTGGCTGATCCGTTTCAGGATTTCCTCAGCGGCCTGAAGGTAAGTAGTGGCAGCGTTCATACCCGATACTCCTTAGAATAAACAGCTTACCGCTTCTGCTATAATCCTGCCATGCACCACATCTCAATGCTTGGCACCGGTCTGATAGGTACTTTTTACACGATGGCTCTCCATGGGGATCGAAGCACTGATCGAATCAGTGTGGTTTATTCCCGCCAGGAGGCCCATGCCCGGGATTTTGCCCGTAAGTGGAACATTCCGGACTGGACGACGAGTTTGGACGAAGCTATCTTCCACCCGCAAACCGACGTCGTGGTCATCGGACTGCCCAACAATCAGCACGCGGAGGCCGCGATCAAGGCGGCAGAAGCCGGAAAGGCGGTCCTGTGCACCAAGCCGCTCGCCCGCAACTCCGCTGAGGCGCTGCAAATGCTGAGAGAAGTCGAAAAGCATGGCGTCTTTCACGGCTACCTCGAGGACCTTGCCTACACCCCCAAGACACTCAAAGCTTTGGAGTCCGTGCGCAAGGGGCGAATAGGCAGGATTCTTTGGGCTCGTTCCCGTGAAACGCATCCCGGCCCTCACAGCGACTGGTTTTGGAATCGGGAGATCTCGGGAGGCGGCGCGATCATCGACTTGGGCTGCCACTGTATCGAAATCGCCCGTAACCTCATCGGCAAAGACGTTCGCCCGGTCGAAGTGATGTGTTGGTCGGACACACAGGTCCATCCGATTGAAGCGGAAGACAGCGCGGTCGGGTTGGTCCGCTACGCCACAGGAGCGATCGGCCAGTTCGAAGTAAGCTGGGCTTTTCGGGGAGGTATGGACCTGCGAGACGAAGTCTCCGGCACTGAAGGGACGATCTGGATCAATCATTGGCTGCGAACCGGTTTCGAGATGTTTACGAGCACCAGAAAGGGCGATTACGTTGCCGAGAAATCGGAGAGCGACCAGGGATGGTTGTTCCCGGTCGGGGACGAACCCGGCGCGCTGGGATACCGTGATATGTTCTCGGATATGCTCAATTCGCTTGATTCAAACAAGGCGCCCATGGAGACGTTCTACGACGGATACGTCGTCAATGCCATCATGGATGCGGCCTATCGCTCGGCTCAATCGAAGCGCTGGGAACCGGTCGAATTAGAGGACTGGCGGGGCGCTGACCAGACGGTCGAGGAACGGGAGTTTGAATCATTCGATGACGCTCACTTCCTGGTCAAACGGGAGACGATGCCGGACGGCACTACCAAGCTGATTTTGAAGGAGAAAGCAGGCGGGCGGATTGTCGAAAGGGTGGAGGGGAAAAGCTGAGTATCATGGGAGTATTATGGATGAATTACGACTGCCCCCTCTGCGAACAACGGTCATCGGGAGTTATCCTTTCCCCTCCTGGCTTGAATTCGCCAGCCTGAACCTTGACCGTTTCGGCGCTGACGAGATTGCCGAATTACAGGAAGACGCGGTCATAGCTGCCGTCCATGATCAGACGGCAGCCGGTCTGGACGTCATTACCGATGGCGAGCAAACCCGCTTCGACTTCAACCTCTCCTTTTACGGTTACTTGGAAGGAATCGGGAAGCCGGAGCCAGTTGGGCGGGTTTTCGGCCCCCCAGCTCATGACCAGCGCAGCAAATACCGTATCGAAGGCACTTTGGGTGCTTCCAGGGGACTCGGCACGGTAGCGGAGTTTGAGAGACTGAGGCGAAACGCACCGGCCGGATTTACATTGAAAGCCAGTGTTCCAGGACCATATACGCTCAGCGGCCGGCTGATTCCCTCCCCTCAGTATCCCGACCGCTGGTCGGTAACCGAGGCTCTCGTCCCAATTGTCAGGAGGGAGCTGGAAGACCTGGTCACAGCGGGCTGCAGGGAAATCACTGTGGACGAGCCCTCTATGAGTTGCTACGCCCACTGCACGGACACAAAACGCCTGGTCGATATTTTCAATCGGACCGTTGCCCCGATCGTCGGGCGTTGCTTTCTGTCCACCCATCTTTGTTTCGGCAACTATAAAGGCCGAGCCGTCGGCAAGAGGCGCTACGCCCCAATGTTTCCCGATTTTCTCGAAATGGATGTCGATGAAATCCATGTGGAGATGGCGAGCCGCGAGTTTGCGGAGATCGAAATTATCCGTGAGATTGCCGAAGTCAAGCGTGTGGCTGTCGGGATAATCGACGTCAAGAGCTACTATATTGAACCGCCTGAGGAGGTTGCCGAGCGCGTCCGCCTCTGTCTCTGTTATGCGCCCCCCGACCGGCTTTCGCTCGCTCCCGATTGCGGTCTCAGCCAAACCGCGCGATGGGCGGCCCGGGAGAAGCTTAAGAACCTTGTCGCCGGCGTCAACCTGGTCCGCAGTGAGTTGGGATTGTGAAAAAGCCATTTTTGCAGGGGCAAGAGTTCCTGGACGACGTTAAGGCGGCCGCCCGCCAAACCGATCGCCTCCACATCTGGTGGTTGGGTCAAAGCGGTTTCCTGGTACTCTGGGAGCAAACGTACCTGTTGGTCGACCCTTACCTCTCGGACTCGCTGACCGAGAAGTACGCGGCTACTGACAAACCCCATGTGCGAATGACCGAGCGTGTAGTCGCACCTGGTGATCTGGCCTTTGTTGATATCGTCACTTCCAGCCATAACCATACGGATCATCTAGACGCCAAGACCATTCAGCCCCTGCTTGCGGCCAATCCTTCCCTGCAAGTGATCGTAGGTGCAGCTAATCGCCATTTCGCGGCTGAGCGACTGCAGGTGGCAACTGACCGACTTACACCTATTACGTCGCGAAGCGCGGTTGAGATTGGACCGTTTACTTTCTACTCGGTCCCCGCCGCCCACGAGACGCTGGAGACGGACGAGGAAGGAAACCATCGGTTCATTGGACTCATTATCGAAGCGGGACCGTGGACTCTCTACCACGCTGGAGATACTGTCCTTTATCCGGGGATGGCGCAGTACCTCGCGAAATGGCAAGTGGACGTGGCTCTTCTTCCGATTAACGGGCGCAGTCCGGAACGCTGGGTACCGGGGAATTTGTCGGCCCAGGAGGCGGTTCAATTAGGGAAGGCTATTGACGCAGGCCTTGTCGTTCCCTGCCACTACGACATGTTCGAGTTCAACACGGTCTCGCCCGATGAGTTCGAAACAGCGGCGCGCGCTGCAAAACTGCCTTATCGGATTCTTCAAAACGGAGAACGACTGAGCTTACCGTAATACTGAGAAAGCGAGGAAAAAATCGGTGTGCCTATCCGCGTAATCCGCGCCTTCCGTGCTATCCGCGGGTATCATGCCGCGGATGGTACGGATTACGCGGATAGGCACGCCGATGGTTCGAATTTACTGCGCGGGATCAATCCTTGGCACCTACCTCTGCGGTACGCAAGCCCTTTGGCGCCGCGGGCGGGCGGTTCTCGGCGGGTTTTCCTTTCAGGTTCTGGGAAGCGCCGCCCGAAGGATCGAACTCGAACGCGCCGAAATCGCGACAGGTTCCAATGATCGCACGCTCCTCGTAATCCATCAGCGAGTAAGGTTGCGTGTGGCACCGATCGATAGCCGCCGAGCCGGCGGCAGGCCGAAAGTCTGCGTTCGCGGCATTCACGAACAACCCGGGTGAGATCTCTCCTGACATCAGATTCCCTTCCAGGTCCAGCCCGATATTGTTTTTGACTGTCAGGATCGAAGTGTCCAGAGATCCCACTGCGTGGCTCGGAAGGCCGTAGAAGGTATTGTTGAAAACCTGGCTGGGGGGAAACTGCCCTCTGGCCCAGGTTTTCGACCAATTTTTCATCCGAACCGCATAATCGCCTCTGCCCCGTCCGTTATACACCAGGTTGTTGTAAATCTTATGCCCGGCTTCCGGTTCCACGACAAACACCGCCATACCACACTCGTTGTTCCACAGCTTGTTGTTGTAGACCTCGTGGGAATGGCCATCAATGGTGATGGTGCCTTCGTTTCCGGCCTTGGGGTCACCACCATAGACTTTCCACAAAACCTGACCCTGGAAGTAATTGTGATGCACCTTGACGTGCCGCGAGTGCTTCTTGGTCTCCAGGCCATTCTGCGTAAAGCCCTGAACGTTGTTAAAGTAGATATCGAGATTGTAAACAGTCTTTGAAGGGTCGTATTTGTTCCCCAGGTAGAACCCTTCTCCCCAAAATTCCTCGTGCCCGGTCCGCTCGATCTGACAATGCCTGACGATGATATCGTGCTCGCCGGAAGTGATGCTGATAGCCGCAGCTCGGACATCGCGTATGTGCAGATACTCGAGTATCACGTCATGTACCGGTTCTGGCAACTTGATCTCGTCACCTGCGCCTACCCTGACAGCGCCCTGCTTTCCCCCGGTCTTGGCGCCATCGAAAACAATGCCGGAAACCGTGACGTAGCTTGCCCATACACGACCGAGGATACCGTTCGGGACCCGCACCACCGCTCGCCATTTGTTTGCGGCTCGAACTGTCACGGCAGCGTGCAACGCGCCTCCCCGCTTGATGATCATCGGATCGGAGTAGACGCCATCCAACAAAACAACCTCGTCACCGGGCCGCGGCTTGGACAGCCCAGTGGTCAACGAACAGGGCGATTCCAGAGTACAGGCCTCGCCACCTCCTGAAGGGGACACGTAATATGACGACGGATATACCGTGCCGACGAAAAATATAAGAATCAGCGCCAGCGCGCCGGGTGTTAGCTGGTTCTTCACTGCACCTCCTGGTACTGCTCTGCAGTGAGCGCCATAAAGGCGGGGGTTATACCACAGCCCCGAAAAGCGAGTAAACCCTTTGTTGATCCGTGTGAAAAAATGACTGAATGAGCATTTGGGTGAAAATCGCCGTAATCGTCTCGCTGGCACTAGTGAATGGAGTGCTGGCGATGACCGAAATTGCCTTCGTGTCCGCCAGCCGGACGAGGTTGCAGGTTCAGGCGCGAAAAGGCAAACAACAAGCGGCAGCGGCTCTTCAGCTGATTGACTCCCCTACCCGGCTTCTCTCGACCATTCAAGTGGGCATCACGCTGATCGGGATCATGGCTGGCGCATTCGGCGGGGCAACAGTGGCCGAGGAAGTAGCCGCATGGCTGAGAACGTTCTCCGGCATCGCGAACTATGCCGATCTCCTGGCGTTCGTTGTGGTTGTTTCTGGAATCACATACTTGTCGCTACTGCTGGGGGAGCTTGTTCCCAAACGTGTTGCCATGCTCAATCCAGAGAGAATAGCGTCGACCATGAGCCGGCCCATGAAGGTGCTGGCGGCCGCCGCCTCACCCGCGGTCCGCTTTATGACCTCTTCCACTGAACTCTTGCTCAAAGGATTGCGGATTCCACCGAAGCTGGAACGTGTAGCAACAGAGGACGAAATCAAGTTGATGATCGAACAGGGCACGCGAGCCGGCGTTTTTCTCCCGAGCGAGAAGGAAATTGTCTTGAATGTCTTCCGGTTTGCAGATCGTCGGGTCAGCGCCTTGATGACACCCCGTCCTGACGTTATCTGGATCGACAAATACGCCTCCCCTGAAGAACTCCGAAATATCTTTGCGACTCATCCACACAATCGATACCCTGTCTGTGCCGGCGGGCTTGATCAAGTGCTGGGTTTTGCTCGCGCCAAGGATCTTCTCGCAGCCTGCTTGGCCGGCGGTCCCCTGGATCTTGTCAGCCGGCTGCGCAAGCCGCTTTTTGTTCCCGAAAGCAACCCCGCGCTCCGAGTCCTTGAGTTGTTCAAACAAACGGGCGCCCACGTGGCCCTCGTTGTAGACGAGTACGGCCAAGTGGAAGGGCTCGTCACTCATCATGACATTATGGAAGCGATCGTTGGCGACATCCGCTCTCTCGATGTTCCTGAGGAGAAGGAGATCGTTCGGCTGGAGGATGGTTCCTATCTCCTTGACGGCGCCCTGCCGGCCGATGAGTTCCGCGCTCTGCTCCGTATCGATCCGGAAACGGACGAGGGAGACTATGACACCGCGGCAGGGTTTGTTTTGCAACAACTGGGCAGGATTCCCGAGACCGGCGAACGCTTCAAATGGCGTGGCTGGCAGTTTCAAATCGTCGATATGGACGACCGTCGCATCGACAAGGTCCTGATCACCCCGCCCGCAAGTCCGATGAACGAGTCAGAAACGTCCAGGCAAGCCGATCTTTGACATCCGTCCCAGCAAAATCTGCAGGCCAATCGGTGGCTTGAACCAGTATGTTCGGTTCGATATCATCGGGAAGCGTCTGCGTCACGGGCTAGCCGTTCCTCGCGCCCGATCCGCAGTATGCCTTGTCGGGTCATTGCCTCATGGAAATCAGTTCTCACCTCTCACGGTCGACCGCACCAAACCTTCCGCCGTCGTTTATTCGTCGGCCGACACTCGTATGGTTCGCGGTTGCGCTGATTCTCCTGGTTGGCTCCACCGGTGTTGGCGCCTGGTATTACCGGCATCAGAGAGAGACCTTCAGAAGTCGGATCTGGGAAGATCTTAATGCCATTGCCGATCTCAAGGTGATTCAGATCTCGGAATGGCGCAGGTCACGCCTGTCTGAAGCACGGATAATCGCCGATGCCATGGCCCGTGTTCCTTCAATGGACAGACTGATCGCTGGCGACCGGGAAGGCGGACGTCCCGCGGCAGAATTGCTCGCTCATTTCCGCAATCACATGCCCGCGCGGACTTTTGCGATTCTCACGCCGACCGGCCAGGTCGTCTGGTCTCTTCCCGAGGAGGCCTATAAGATCGGCGAAAACGACCGACTCGCAATTGAGCATTCTCTAAGAAAAAACGATGTCTTCTTCTCAGATTTCTTTCACGAAGCGAGCGGGGCAGTAGAAATGAGCATTTTCGTCCCGCTGTTTGCAACGGCTGGGACTCACGGGGCGAGCGGAGTACTGATGATTCGCCTCGACCCCGACCAGTACTTGAATCCTCTACTGCAAGCCTGGCCCACACCGAGTCAATCGGCTGAGACCCTGCTTGTTCGGCGTCAGGGGAATTCGGTGGTTTTCCTCAACGAACAACGGCACCAAGTCGGTTCCAATCAGCCCAGGTTGATCGATACGAGGAGTGAAGAATACCGGGACTTGCCGGCTATCCGCGCCGTGCTTGGGCAGGAGATCACGATGGAGGGGAGAGACTACCGCAGAGTTCCGGTACTGGCAGCCACCCGCTCTGTCCCGGGTTCACCTTGGGCCTTAGTGGCCAAGGTGGATCAATCGGAGGGCTATGTCGTCGTCAAACAGATGGCGAAAGTCACCGGGATTCAAGTCATTCTTCTCATCCTGACGATCTTCCTCGCTGTGACTCTGCTCCTCGCTCAGAAAGCGAGTGAGATAAAAAGCCGTGAAAGGCAGGCCAGGTTCGAATATCAGGAACTCGCCCGCCATTCGGACGAGTTGCAGCGCTTGGCGGCTCACCTCGATATCCGCGAGGAGGAGAGTCGAAGGATCTCGCGCGAAATTCACGAGGAGCTTGGTAATGCCTTGGCGGGCGTACGTTTCAGCCTGCTGGATCTTCAGGGGCGTATCCTGGAGAATCACCCGGAAATGGCCGAACGCATTCAGTCGATACTAACGGAGCACAAAGCCCTGATCGAACAGGTACGGCATATCTCCCAACACCTGCGCCCGCCGATTCTCGATCAACTGGGTCTGATTCCCGCGATCAAATGGCTTGCAGATGATTTCGAGCTGAGAACCGGGAACCCTTGCCAGGTTGTGACAGAGATCGCAGGCGGAACCAACAGGGAAAGACCTTACGCCTCCGCGGTTTACCGTATTTGCCAGGAGGCTTTGTCGAACGTCGCCCGCCACTCAAATGCAACCAAGGTCCGGCTTGTTTTTCGAGAAACCGAATTAGAAGCATTCCTCGAGATTGTTGATAACGGAAAGGGCTTTAATTTGGAGGAAAGTAATGACTCCTCTATCGGAATCATCAATATGCGGGAGCGGGCACGCTGTTGCGGCGGCACGCTCGCTATCGTGACGTCACCCGGACAAGGGACCAGCGTCACCGTTAGAATACCTCTTCCAAAGGTATCGACGCCGGGCAGTCACGAGGACTTGGTGAAGAGTTCCTGAGAGTCTCGACCGGCCTTTTGCTCTTGGGAACCGGCCGCTTATTATCCGCGTAATTCGTGCAATCCGTGCAATTCGCGGGATGGATATCCGGGGAGAACGCGAATTGCGCGGATTACCGCGGATGCTACGGCCAGTACCTTTGCTACAATTTAACCTTTGTTACAATTCCTCAAAATGCAGTTTGGCGCGTTAACCGGATACTCACGATCGGTTATTGAGGCCCAGCCGGGCAAAGAAGAAAAGGCCAGCCGCCGGCTTCGGGTGGCCCTTGTCGACGACCACCAGATAGTGTTGGAGGGACTTACTAACCTGTTATCGCAGGATCGCCGGCTATCAATCGTTGGAGCGGCGACCAGTGCTCGAGAGGCTTTGCAACTGGTACGCGACGAACATCCGGATGTTGTTCTTATGGATGTGGTAATGCCAGAGATCGACGGCATTCAGGCCACAAGGATGATTAAATCCGAGTTTCCGGAAGTTGTGGTCGTGGGCCTTTCAATGCTTGCCGATGAAGCGACCCGCCAGCACATGATTCAAGCGGGCGCGTGCGCGCACCTCGGTAAGGATACGGAGCTTCCCACTCTGCTGGATACGGTTTTCAGCTGTATCGAGTAGCTCTTACTCCTTTTGCCGCACCTCGGAAAAGAGTTTTTGTATGTGGGGTGCAACCAGCCGAGGATTCAATTCGAGATCGGGATCCATCCGCAAGGCGAGCTTGAAATGCTGGCTGGCCTTGGCTTGAAGTTTCTCCCTTTGTTCCGGGTCGGAGGTTAACAGGCTGAGGCGAGCATAAGCTACTCCTGTCCACCCTTCTAGTTCGGCGCTGCTTTTTCCGCCAGCGGCTCGGAGCTTCTCCAGCAGCCGAACCGCTTGTTCAGGAGGTCCCTGAATAGCAGCGAATACAGCCTCTTGTTGCGCCTTCTCATTTTGGCTGTTGTTGGGCTTGGGCTTAGTCACAGCCGCTGCGGGACTTTGCCTGGGACGCGATGGTCGCGGAGGTTGGGGAACTCTTGGGTCCTCCCGACTGAATCGCTCGGTATCCGCGTCATTCATCAGCTGGAGCCACTCGTCTCGCACCTCAATTGGTTGCCGACTCAGCGCCTGTAAATGTGGCCTCATTTTCTCGTAAATCAGCGCCCCGTTTTCCGGATCCAGGTCATACGACAGATTAAACGCCGCCAGCGCATCTTCGAACGCATTGTCCTCAATCAATCCTTCTGCCTGCTCTAAAAGTTGGAGCGACTCGGCTCGCCTTTTCTGCTCGCCGGCGACTCGATGAGTAGGGTCCTTCGCCAGCACTTTCTCGTAATCTGCAATAGCTCTCAAATAATCTTTTTCACTAAACGCCCGTGCGGCGCTCACCAGCAACTGCTCAATTTGCGCTTGCCGGGTAATAGCGGCGGCGACCTCAGTCAGCTTTTTCGACAGTCCCTCCGCAAAGAAGCGCTCGGGATCAGCCTCCGCCGCTTGTTGGAGCTTGTCGACAGCGAGCGCCAAACGACCTTCCGCTTCATCGGCCATAGCCGCCTGCTTCAGCCGGGCGTAGTTCTCCCGACGTTCTTTGATGCGCTGGCGAATGTGATCCACTTCAACTCTGCCCGCAATCACACGGTCGGCCTCTTGAAGCAGCAACAGGGCATCTTGCAGGGCGCCTCGCTCCTCTTTCTCCTCCGCTTGGGTCAGCAAGCGCCGAAAGCGGTTTTCTTCCACCTGTTCCTTTTCAGCGCGTCGCAAGTTTGCCAGAAGAGATTCCAAGCCCCTTCTTTGGAATTCTCCCGCATCAAGCTCGCGCGCCCGTTCCAGTTTCGCCGCAGCCTCTCCAAAAGCATTTCTGAGACGCGCCTCCTCGGCCTCCTTCAAAGCGCGGTTGAATTCCGGCGCTCCTCGGCCGAGAAGCTCACGGATCTGCTGGCGATAGACGGCGATCTCCCTCGCCACTCGGTCCGGAAGACCTGCCCGACCGGCCTCGCGCTCAAAAAACGCGGCCGCCTGGGAGTACTTGCCGAGATGAAAGTACGCTTTTCCTAGCAGATAGTAGGGGAAGTAACCAATGGGCTCACCTTGTTTGCCGGTTATTGTTCGCCCGGATTGCGGCTGCTGCCTGACCGCCTCGCGAAGCTTTGTAATAGCCTGTTCCCAATGCGCTGACTTCAGATCCTCAAGCGCCTGATCGTATAACTCCTGCCAACTCTCGGCCAGAACCGGAGATCCAAGCAGAAGCACAATTACTAAAACACCAGTTACTGCCTTCAACATGCTAAAGAGTTATTTCCTCCGGGTCTTTCGAACGAATATGTCGTCTACCCAAAGCGTTCCACTCAGTTTGTTGTCGATTTTCCCGCTTTTGTCTCGTCGCAACGTGACCGACAAGATTCTGGGTGTATCAGATATATTTGATGATGACGGTATTCGAAAGACAAGTTTTCGCCAGTCATTGGAGCCAAGTATCCGGTCGCTATCCCAGATCTGCCGGTTCCCCCGGGGATCATTAACCTGAAGATAGACTCCCTGGTCGCTGGTCAGCGCTTGGGATCGCATTCGGCAGCCAACTTCATAGTCCTGCCCCGCTTCAAGATAAACAGCCTGGCGTAGAAACTCCACTTCCGGGTTTTCCTGGCCGCTGAAATCGATGCGAAAGGCAGTAGAACCTGACACTCCCTCGCCAGCGGCCAGCCGGACGGAGTACCCAGCCCCCTGATTCACCCGCCAGTCAGGCCCCTGGTTGTAGATCGGTAACTCAAATCGACCGTTCCAGAGCTCGTTGTCGCCTGCTTGAAATGCGTTATCCGACAAATGATTGTTGTGACAGAGGTTTATCCATACTTCCCGCATCTCGCCGAAACGCCCGGTACGGTGAAGGTAATCCAGATGAAACAATCCCTCAGCGAGGGTTGGCGGCGGTGTACTGGCGAGTATCTGTGACCAGAGTGCGTCAATGGCTTCACTGGGAGCGGCCCGGTCGGCTTCCAGCACCTTGAGCAGCGCCAGCCGGGATTGGGTATCGGGCGGGCACATCACAAGCAGTTCGTCGGCAACCGCTCCGACGTGCCAAAGCAATTGCGCTGCCGCGGTCATATACGATGGATCGAGCGCGACTGCCTTTTGGAAGAGAGGAGTGGCGGCTGCCAAACCCTTGGTCCGCAGGTAGTAGTTGCCCAACCGCCAGTGATACAGGCCGCTTCTCGGGTTTACTTCAACAGATTGCTCGTATAGCCGCAATGCGTCGATTTCACGGCCGCGCAACTCGTAGCTCCTGCCCAGCTCGTTCAAGTAGTCCCAACGGTATGGATTCAGAGCAACCGCTCGTTCCAGGCTGCTGATCGAGCCGTCCAGGTCCAGATGATCCGGAACATCGCGTTTGATCAGCCCGATGTGGAAGTAAAAATCCGGGACATTTGGGTCCCAGCGGAGGGCTTCCTTTGTTCCTTCTACGGTCGGGTCGGACAAAAACAGCTGCCAGGCAACCAGCCGGTAAGAGACCGTAATACCGGCAAAGACCAGGACAACCGTCAGGAGAGTTGGAACCGCCACGCGTACATACAATGGGATCCTGCGGAGAGGGTGCGAGGATCCGGTTCCATCAGGAGCATCGGCGACCTTCTTGAGGGACAAGGAGAGACCTAACACCGTGCAGAACACCATCAGGGTGGTAGGAATCTGCAGATTAAAGTCGACGAGGCTGTGAAGCAGGATGCTGAAGAGCGCGCCCGCGCAACCAAGTGCCGCGCCCTGTAACCAGGGATCACGCCGGCTGGCAAGGAACACCCTTGTTGCGGCCAGAAAGCGCCAGACAACGAAGCTCCAGAAAACCAAAGCAACCGGTACTCCCCACTCCGCCGCACTTTCTATGTAGTCGTTGTGAGCATGGTCGTACCAACTGGTAATGGGCGCCGGCTGGTATGGACGAAAACGCCACTTGTACATCCCCGGGCCGACACCGGACCACGGCCGCTCCGCGATAAGCTGGATCGAAGCCTTGGCTATGACAGCCCGGTCCGCTAACCCTTTCTGGGTCTCCGCGAATCTGCCGACAAGCGCATCCGCACCGATCCAGGCAGTGGTGCTGAAAATCGCCAACAACAGAACCCAAGCATATCCCGGGGAGAGACCGCGCCGCGCCCGTGTCCGGCTGCGGCGCTTAAGAGCCAGCAGAAGCCCTAGAAAAACCAGGGTGGCAGTCAGGCTCACGATCCCACCTCGGGACCGAGATAACAACACCGCTAATCCCGTCAGCAGG
>DAOTAI010000497.1:0-3580 GCA_035593865.1 Acidobacteriota bacterium | reverse complement strand
GCCGATTCTTCACACACTCTCGGCGGTGGGTTTCATCCGGGCGCTGGCGCGCCCTTCTTCGAAACCCACACGTCGGAACACGCCTTTTCTTCACACGTTCTAACATCGTGCCATCAAGTCTGCCAAGTCTTCGACACCCTTGAGGAAGGCGTCGATGTCCGCGTCGGTGTGAGCGGCGGAAATCGAACCGAAGCCGTGGACGGTGTGAAAGCCCCGGGCAGCCAGGGCGGTACGGATAATCTTCTCACGCATTTCGGGATCACAGACCTCGCTGTTCCAGTTATCCTCCGGTCGGTTGATGGTTCGCCCGGGTTTCGGAAACTGGATCATGGCCATTGAACTGCCTGGCGTTGAACCGTTGGGTTCCCCAGTGCAGATGGCGTGAATCCCTTTGCGTGCAAAGATCGCCGGGACTTCCGTTCTGACCTTTTGTCCCAGGCGGTTGATTCTCGGGTAAATTTCGTCGGCGTGCTCGGCCAGGTAGCGAACCATGGTGAGACCGGCTACAAGCGACGCCGGATGTGCAGAGAAAGTGCCGCCTTCAAAACGAACCCGTCGAGCGCCTGCGGCGGGATTACACAGCTCCAGGATGTCGCCCCTTCCCGCCAGGGCGGTGATCGGCATTCCGCCCCCGATGATCTTCCCGAAGGCCCAAAGGTCAGGTTTGACACTGTAGAGCGCGCTAAGCGGCCCGGGATGAAATCGAAAACCGGATATGATCTCGTCGAGAACCAGCACGACGCCGTACTGGGCGCTGAGTTCTCGGGCGCGGCGCAGGTAGAGAGGGTCGACGAAGAGGAAGCCGCCTTCCCCGATGAACGGTTCGAGGATGAAGCAGGCGATCCGTTCACCCAGTTCTTCGAATACTCGCTCGAGATCGTCCAGATCATTAAAGCGCGTAGTGACAATCTCGTCAGGGCAGGATGTATGAAGTCCGGCCGACTCTCGCACTCGAAGCCCATCCTGGTAATTGGTGACGCCTTTCAATAGATAGGGTTGAGCTCCGTGCCAGCCACCGCTGATCTTAAGGGCGACACTCCTCCCGGTGAAGCTGCGGCTCAACATAACGGCGTAAAGAGTAACGAGGGAGCCGCTGGTGCTGAACCGGATCTTTTCGGCCGAGGTGAGCTGGCACAGAAGTCGGGCCAGTTCCATTTGGAGCGAACTTGGAAAGCCAGTGTGCAGACCCGCTCCCTTTTGGAACTCTTCCCGCAGGGCATTGAGGATCAACGGGGGATTGTGACCCAGAATGTTCGCGTAATGACCCTGCCAGAAATCGACGTACTCGTTTCCATCCAGGTCGCGGACCCGGCTGCCGGAACAGGACACGTCATAGAACGGGTAGGGTTCGAAGAGCCGGAGATTGTGACTCCCGCCACGGATCTGATACTTGGCGGCCTCCTGGAAGTGGGCGCGTGACGCAGCCGTTCGCGCTTCGTATTCTTCGACCGCTCTTTGCCACAAAACTTGCCTGTTCATGTCGGCGGAATTATATTTTCCCACGGAGGCACCAACAAGAGCGGTTATTCTGATGGACCAGCAAGAACAGGCGCAGGGCGAAAAGGGCCTCGGCTGCTTTTACACGATCAATACCTTGATGGTGCTGTTCCTGTTGGTCCCGGTCCTGATTTTGCTTGTTCTTTTTATACTCTGGCTCATTCCGGACTAGATCTTGGCTTGAAGGACTCCCGGGACCCGAGGAGCGCGTGTATCCTTGTTGTCCCTGCTGTCTCTATCTGCCGCGAATCCGCTCTTTTTCAATACTGAGGTAGAATATGGCGATGGATATCCAGGTGGAACTTGTAGATTTAAGCACGGTGAAGAAGAAGTTGAAGGTCGAGATACCCGCCGACATCACCCAAAAGAAATTCGATGAGATCGCTGACGAGTACCGGAAGCGAATTCGCCTGCCTGGCTTTCGGCCTGGGAAAGCGCCGGTAGGGCTGGTTAAAAGGCGATTCCAGAAGGACATACGATCCGAGGTGATTCAGCAGATCGTTCCTGATTCGTATGAACAGGCGATTAAGGAAAAGGGAATACGGCCGGTGAGTCAGCCTCAGCTGGAGGTCCTGACCTACGAGGAAGGGCAGCCTCTCGTCTACGAGGCGGAATTCGAGACCAAGCCGCAGATCACCTTGCCGAAATACAAGGGACTTGAGATCCAGGCCGCTGCGTTGGAGGTTACTGACGAAGATGTCAACGCGGAACTGGAGAAGTTGCGGGAACGGAATGCCCGGCTCACGCCGATCGAGGATCGCCCCGTAGAAGACGGAGACTTCGTTGTCATCGACATGCACGGCGAGTACGTGGAGACTGAGGAGCATGCGCGTCATCGTCATGAACCAATCGACGAGGAGAACGTGACCGTTGAAGTCGGTGGCGAGCAGACTCATCAGGACTTTACGAATGCCTTGCGGGGCATGAACATTGCTGAAGAGAAGACGTTCGAAGTCGTTTATCCGCCCGAGTACCCGCAGAAGGAACTGGCCGGGCATACGGTTCGCTTCACCGTTGAAGTCGTGGATATCAAGAAGAAGCAACTGCCGGATTTAAATGACGATTTTGCCCGCGAGCTCAACGAGGAAAGCCTGGATGCCCTGAAGGAGAAAGTCCGGTCGGAAATCACAGAGTTCAGGCAGAAGAACCGGGAAAGCGAAGTCAAAAATAAGTTGCTGGAGAAACTTGCCGAGGCAGCGCCTTTCGAGGTGCCCGAATCCCTGGTGGAAGACCGGTTGAATGACAGGATCAGGGATGTCAGTTACAACCTCGTCGCCGAGGGGATTGACCCTCAGCAGGTCAAACTGGACTGGCGCAAAGTGAGGGACGACCTGCGGCCTGATGCCGAAAAGGATGTTCGAGCTGCCATGATCCTGACCGAAATTGCGCGCGTCGAGGGAATAGAGGTGACCGAGGATGAAGTGGACGAGGAGCTTGATCGGCTGGCGAAGTCGCTCAAGCAGTCCAAGGAGAAGATTCGTCAGTTGGTCGAGCGGCGCAGCGGTTTGGACGGCTTGCGGTCACAAATCCAGCGACGCAAGACCCTCGACTTCGTATACGAACAGGCTCACATCACTGAGTAAGTGGTGTTGCGTTCGAAATTGGCCTGGCAGGGTCCCAAGGTTTTGAGGTCGCGACTTGCATCAATGATGCCTGATTTGAGAGATTGAAAACCAGGAGGGGAAAAGAGAGAAAACATGGCCCTTATTCCAATGGTCGTGGAACAGACGAATCGGGGAGAGCGCGCGTATGACATTTATTCGCGCCTACTCAAAGACAACATTATCTTTGTTGGTACGCCTATCGATGACAATGTGGCGAACCTGGTGACCGCCCAGCTTCTGTTCCTGGAGGCCGAGGATCCTGATAAAGACATTTCGCTCTATATCAATTCTCCGGGTGGTTCCATCACTGCCGGGATGGCAATTTACGACACGATGCAGTTTGTAAAAAACGATGTGACGACGATCTGCATCGGGCAGGCAGCCAGTATGGCGGCTCTGCTGCTGGCGGCCGGTACACCCGGTAAGCGTTTTGCCCTCCCTAACAGCCGGATTCTGATTCATCAGCCGGCTATGTCGGG
>DAOTAI010000496.1:0-3596 GCA_035593865.1 Acidobacteriota bacterium | reverse complement strand
CGCAAAGAAAACAGCTGGAGTTGCGTGGCATGACGAAGCCTGGAAAATCGAGTCGTAGGGAATTCATCAGTTATTCGGCGGCAGCGGCCATGGCAGGCCTTGGCTTTCCTGCCATTGTTCCAGCCTCAGCGCTCGGCAAGAATGGAAAAGTCTCCCCCGCCAATCGCGTGACCGTAGGGTTTATCGGTCTGGGGTGGCAGGGGGGGTCCAACCTCAAGAGCTTCCTGGAAGACGAAAATGCACAGGTCTTGGCGGTATGTGACATTGATGCGGACCATCTCCAGAAAGCCAAACAGACGGTTGACGCCAAGAACGGTGATAATTCGTGCGCAGCCTACCATTACTACGAGGAACTGATCGCCCGGCCCGATATCGATGCCGTCTGCCTGAGCTTGCCGGATCATTGGCACGCGATACCCGCCATAGCGGCGGCCAAAGCGGGCAAAGACATCTTCGGCGAAAAGCCGCTGGCTCATAACTGGGCGGAGGGCCGCGCCATTTGTGATGCCGTGAAGCGCTATGGCCGCGTGTGGCAAACGGGCAGCTGGCAGCGTTCGATCGCGAACTTCAGGTTCGCCGCAGAACTGGTCCTGAATGGACGGATAGGCAAAGTACATACGGTTGAGGTGGGCCTTCCCGCAGGTCATACGGATTTTGCCGGCACTGCAGGACAGGAGGAGCCGATGCCTCCGCCTGAAACACTGGATTACGACCGCTGGCTCGGCCCGGCGCCTTACGCCCCCTACTGTGTCGCCCGGGTTCACAAGAACTGGCGATGGAACCTGGATTACGGGGGCGGCCAGTTGATGGACTGGGTCGGCCACCATGTTGACATTGCGCATTGGGGGCTTGGACTCGACAACACCGGCCCCCTGGAGGTTGAAGGAGAGGGTGAGTTTCCTCAACGCGGTAAGCTTTGGAATACGGCGACCAGGTACCGGGTCACCGCCAAATACCAGCAAGGGATCACCATGGTGATTGCGGGCGGAGATAACGCAATCCGACAAGGGACGAAATGGATTGGCGATCTCGGCTGGGTCTGGGTTAACCGGGGCGGACTGGAAGCCCATCCCCACAGAATGTTGCGCGAGAAGTTCGGACCAAACGAGATTCACTTGTACAGATCACCGGGTCATGCCCGGGAGTTTATTCAATGTGTTAAGAGCCGGGGCCAGACCCTCACCCCGTGCGAAACGGCCCTGAGGTCCGCAACGCCGGGATTCCTGGGGCAGATAGCGATGATCATTGGACGGAAAATTCGCTGGGACCCGGAGCGGGAAATCATTCTGGACGACCCAGATGCCAGCCGCCTTCTTTCCCGACCGATGCGCGCGCCCTGGCATATTTAGGTACTCATAACGGACGGATCCGAGGTCTTTATGATGAGATCAGTGGTGGCAACTATCCTTATTCTCACCTGCACGGCCAGCCTTCCGGTGATCGCCCAGGCGAAGGATCAGGCTGCAAGCGTCAGCCGACTGGAGCCGGCTCTGCAGAAGCTCGTTTCCTATGAATACGGCCAAGATTTTCAGCCCCTTGCTGAAGTCATGGAATTCGTGCGGGCCGCCAAGGACAACAGCGCGGCGCTCAGTGTCTTAGAGGATCGCCTGATCGCCTTCCTCGACTCGCCGGCTACGCTCGAGGGAAAGAAGTTCGTGTGTGAGCAACTGAGCCTCATCGGGACCAAGACCTCGGTACCCGTGCTGGCGAAAATGCTCGGCGATCCAAATACCTCGGATATGGCCCGATATGCCCTTGAACGCATTCCCGCCACCGAAGCCGGAGCAGCCCTTCGGGCGGCGCTTGACAAGGTCAGCGGAAAACACAAGGTTGGCATCATCAACAGCCTGGGACAGCGCCGCGACGCACAGTCAGTATCCCTTCTCGTCGCGCTCCTGAAAGATCCGGATCAATCGCTGGCTCTTGCCGCCGTTAATGCACTCGGGTTCATTGGTGATGACGCGGCGCTCAAAGCTCTCGACGAACTGCGCAAAACCGCGCCGGAACCTGCCCGTGCCCATGTTTTGGACGCTTATATCCGGTGCCTCGAACAACTCGCCAGAAGAGGAGAAAAAGACAAGGCCTTTGAAAAATACCAGGAATTGTACGCCTCGGGGGGACCAGCCACCGTGCAGGTCGCTGCGCTCAGAGGAATGGCCTCTCTCGATGGTGATCAGGCCATTCCCATTCTCTCCCAGGCACTGCAAAACGGCGGGGACGCTGTTCGAGCCGCGGCCATTGAATCGCTGGTCGCGATCCCGTCCCCAGAGGTGACCCGTTTGTTGACCGCGGCCTATGGCACGCTGCCTGCCTTGGGCCGTGTGCAATTGCTGGCCGCCCTGGCAAACCGCGGTGACCCGGCCACCAGCTCACTTCTGGCCGCCGCTCTGACGGATGAGGCTCGGGAAGTTCGTGTTGCCGGACTGGAGGGACTTGGGAAGCTGGGAGACGCCTCTCATGCTCTTTTGCTTGCCAAAGTCGCAGCGGAATCTGACGGATCCGAGCGAGACGCGGCACGCCTGAGTCTTTACCGGCTGAAAGCAGATGGAGTCGATAAGCAGATCCTCGGCAATCTGGCTTCGGCGCCGGCCAAGGTCAAAGTCGAACTGATCCGGGCGGCCGGTGAACGCCGAATCAATGAGGCCGCCGATATACTCGTGAAGGCAGCCGCAGAATCCGACCGGGAGGTTCGCCGGGAAGCTCTCAGGGCCCTGCGTGAAACGGCCGAGACCAGGCATCTGCCGGCCCTGCTCCAGCTTCTCGACGGGTTAAAGACGAACACAGAACGGAATGAGGCTGAAGCCGCCCTGGTAAGCGTTGTCAGGCGGTATGAAATGAGCGGAATTGATGAGTTAGTGTCTGCCTTCGGCTCTTCCGACGACGTGAACACCCGAGCATCGCTGCTCACCGTGCTTGGTCGGCTCGGCCAACCTCAAGGGCTCGACCTTCTTAAGGCGGCGTTGAAAGACGATGAGCCGGCCCTGCAACGTGCGGCCATCCTCGGCTTGACTGAATGGCCCACGCCCGAGCCACTCGCCGATCTTCTCGAAACCGCCCGGACTTCTTCCGTCCGAAGCCATTCGATATTGGCCTTGCGCGGTTATCTTCGGCTCGTCGGTCTGCCTTCCACACGGTCCCGCGCGGAAAGCGTGAAACTGATCGAAGAGGCTTTGAAGCTGGCGCAGCAAGACGAAGAAAAAAGAGCCATTTTGTCGCTCCTACCAAGGTTTGCGGGCCCGGAAGCGCTTCGACTGGCCGAGAGCATGAAAGAAGGCTCAGTGGCGGAGGAGGCTCAACTGGCAATTGAACGGATCAGACGATCAATGGACTGATACCGCGCATGACCACGTGCCAGGAGCATAAGTGCCAAAGTAAGCGCCGGTAATCAGTGCGAAAGGGACAGCACGCCGGAGGGCCGGAGGCGTGCGGGGAGAGTAGCCGGGGTGGAACGTTTTTTAGCGCCACCCCTGCAACCGGGGAGAGAAGCAGTCCGCACCACCCTGGTAAGGGTGCGAGGGTTTTTCACTCTCTGACGCAGCCGCTAAGGAACTGGTTAAGCCGTTCTTGGTTTTTTGTCCCGTAGTTTGGGTCATTTG
>DAOTAI010000495.1:0-3604 GCA_035593865.1 Acidobacteriota bacterium | reverse complement strand
GATGCAGGACTTTCAGGTTGCCCTGAACCAGCTGCGCGGGGAGCAGTGGGTGAACCGCCGCAATTCCAGAAATTCTCGACACCCGCTCGTTGAGCTTGGGGTTGTACTTCATGGTGCATGACCCGAGCGGGTACAGACCAAGATCTACATGGTAATTCCAGGTTGATAGCCTGACATAGTGCCTGATGAGCTCGACTTCGCTGATTTCTGGAAAGTCGGTGATGTCCGATCGCAGCAGTGCCGGGTCGATAATCTGCTCGACCGGTACGTCATCGACGTCCAGGCTGGGAAGGGAATACGCGCTCTTGCCCGGGGCCGACTGCTCGAGAAGGAGCGGTTCGTTGAGATTGACGATAGTACTGACGCGGTTCAGGTTCATAGATCTGATGGGTCTTTATCCCTTGAAGATTCGTGCAAATTGTTGCATCTGTGCGCGATCGATCTGCTCGGTTACGCAGACGACCATTTGATCAGAGCGATCCGGAAAATACGATCCCAGGGGCAGGCCGCCGATGATGCCGTGCTCTGCAAGTTGTTCATTGATCCGTTCCGGTTCACGCGGACAGCGGAGGGTGAACTCGTTAAAGAACGGACCTGGGAAAACGAGGTAGTCCGCCAGAAGGGATCGCAGATAGTGGGCCTTGCGCAGGTTCTGTTCGGCGAGTTCACGCAGGCCTTTACGGCCCATAGTCGCAAGGAATATCGCGCACATCAGGGCACATAACCCCTGATTTGTGCAGATGTTTGATGTCGCCTTTTCCCGCCGGATATGTTGCTCACGGGTTGCCAGGGTCAAGACAAAGCCTCGGCGTCCCTGGCTGTCGACTGTTTCCCCGACCACTCGTCCAGGCATCTGTCGTTTATATTCATCCCGGCAGGCGAAAAGCCCAAGATAAGGCCCGCCGAAACTGAGAGGTATGCCGAAAGACTGGCCCTCGCCGGCGACGATGTCGGCGCCTGCTTCACCGGGAGGCTTCAGAAGGCCCAGCGACAGGGCTTCAGTCACAGCGACTACCATCACCCCGCCGGCTGCCTTAACCGGTCCGGCGAGTGCCCCGATATCCTCTATGACACCGAAGAAGTTGGGCGACTGAACGATGACCGAAGCACAATGCTCTCCGAGCCTGGCTTGAAGTGAAGCGGGATCCACGCGCCCTTCGGGCGTCTGGTCCAGCTCGACAATCTCAACATCCAGGTTCTGAACGTAGGTGTTGAGAACGCGCCGATATTCGGGATGGAGGCCTCGGGAGACGAGGATGCACTTCTTCCGGGTTACGCGCGCCGCCATCAGGGCAGCTTCTGCCGTTGCGCTGCTCCCGTCGTACAAACTGGCGTTGGCCACATCGAGTCCCGTCAGCTGGCAAATCATCGTCTGGTACTCGAAGATAGACTGCAACGTCCCCTGACTGATCTCTGGCTGGTACGGGGTGTAGGCGGTATAAAACTCGGATCGTGAAATGATGGAATCGATGACCGTCGGGACAAAATGATGATATGCGCCGGCACCGAGAAAGCAGGCACGACCGTCCACCGAGGTGTTTGTCCTTCCTAAGGACTCGAAGTAGTTGAGGACTTCGCTTTCCGCCATGGCGGGCGGCAGTTGGAGTGGTCTCGACAGACGCAGGCTTGCCGGGATGCTTTGGAACAGCTCGGCCTCGTCTTTAAGTCCGAGGACGTCGAGCATTTCTTTCCGTTCTTCCGGCGTCAAAGAAATATAGCGCATCCTACTCTTCCACCTCTTCCTCCAGGTACTTCCGGTATTCCTCGGATGACATCAGGTTGTGCAGCTCGGTGTTGTCGTCCAGTTTGATCCGGACAATCCAACCTTTTCCGTAGGGATCCTGGTTCAGGGTCTCAGGAACGTCGACCAGGAGAGCATTAGTCTCGAGCACCCTGCCGGAGACCGGCGCATAGATCTCCGAAACCGCTTTCACGGATTCGACTGATCCGAGCGGTTCTTCGGCAGCAACGCGGCTGCCGGGTTCAGGCAGTTCCACGTAGACCACGTCACCCAGTTCCTTTTGTGCATGATCGGTAATTCCTACCGTCCCGATTTCATCTTTGACCGAAATCCACTCGTGCTCTTTGGTGTAGTAGAGCTCTTCCGGAATGTTCATGGCGGTATCTTCCTTTCTATTTCCGTCCGTAAAAAGGCGTCTCCACAACCTGAGCCGCCAGTCGTTTACCGCGAACCTCGATTCCCAGCCTTTGGCCAGGTATCGCACTCTCGGGAGGCAAATACACCAGCCCAATGCTCTTTTCAAGTGAGGGTGAATAGCTGCCGCTGGTCACGTTCCCCACGGCTCGATCGTCAATCCAGACCGGGCAATGATCGCGGGCAATACCGGGATCGATGAGCTCAAAACCGGCCAGCGTCCGCTGAATTCCCGCTTCTTTCTGGCGCACCAGTGCCGGCTTTCCCACGAAATCCGGCTTGTTCAGCTTGACGATCCAGCCTAATCCCGCCTCAAAAGGCGTCGTCGTGCCATCGATGTCGTTTCCGTAAAGGGGATACTTCATTTCCAAACGGAGGGTATTTCGAGCCGCCAGGCCGGCCGGTCGCATTCCCGCGGGTCGCCCTAGTTCGAGCAGGCTGTTCCAAGTCTTTTCGGCTGATTCAGCGGGCAGGTAAAGCTCGAAACCGTCTTCTCCCGTGTATCCGGTACGGGCGATGAGGCCGCGAGCCCCGCTGATATCCCCCTCTCGAAACCAGTAGCGCTTGATCTCAGGCAAGGGCACAGTCGTCAGCGGCTGAAGGATCTCCTGGGCTTTCGGGCCTTGCACGGCGATTTGCGCTGTTTCATCGCTCTCATCAATAACAGCAACATCTTCGCGACGGTGCTCGAGAAACCAGGCCAGATCCGCCTCTCGCCGAGACGCGTTCACACAAATCATGTATTCGTTGGCCGCCAGCCGGTGCACGATGATGTCGTCAACAAAGCCGCCTGATGGGTTCAGCAGACCGGAGTACTGCGCCTGCCCGTCTGACAGTCGTCCGGCGTCGTTCGAAGTAACGCGCTGGATCAGATTCAAGGCTTGTTCTCCCCGGATACGGAAGCGCCCCATGTGACTGACATCGAATAAACCGGCTGCCTGACGAACCGCAAAGTGTTCCTGCAAGGCACTCTCGTACTGCACAGGCATCTGCCAGCCGGCGAATTCAACCATGCGAGCTCCAAGTGCCTTGTGAATCCTGTTAAGCGGCGTTTCCTTCATCGTTTGCCCTCGCCTTTCCGGCCCCAACCTCGTTGTTCACGGCACTATACCAGAAGGACGTGAATAGGGAGAAGGGCGAGCATGATCGAACCTCTTGCCTGGTCTTGACAGCCGTTCGCTCGCCATCCGCGTGATCCGTGTTATCCGTTCCATCCGTGAGCGACGGAGACCCACGGATACAACGGATAACACGGATTACGCGGATGAAAATGCGGCTGTTGTTTCACACTCGCCGACTAATTCCTCTTAGTTCCTTTTGAAACCTTTGATACGCCGCTCTGTCTAAATCAGCAGGCAGCGCAGCGACAAGCAGCGGCCCAACTCGGAGGTTTTGGAATGAAGATGACGGGGCAACTCGACGAATTTGAAGATCCTTTGTATTCGGCTG
>DAOTAI010000494.1:0-3617 GCA_035593865.1 Acidobacteriota bacterium | reverse complement strand
ATCAACTCAGGCTTCTACTACAAGACGAGATTCCATCGTGTCATGCCGGGCAGAATGATCCAGGGCGGCGACCCGAACACCAAGGACAACGACCCCTACAACGACGGCCAGGGAAACAGCGGCGAGTTCCTTCCGGCCGAGTTCAGCAACCGGAAATTCGACCGCGGAGTGGTCGCCATGGCGCGCCACGAAGGAGATCCCAACTCGGCCAGCTGCCAGTTTTTCATCGTCTTGGAAAGAGTGCCGAACTGGGACGGCCAGTACACCATTTTCGGTGAAGTGACCGAGGGGCTGGAAGTCGCGGACGAAATCTCGCGCGCCCCCCTGTCCAAGAATCCCCGCCTGCGCAACTGGCCAGTGGAGAATATTCGAATCCGGTCAGCGAGGGTGGAGTATAGGTGAGGTAGCGGGAGTCTCAAAGCGCAGTTTGGAGCGAATCGCAACCGATCGGGAGGCGGACCATCACGGTCGGACCCGTCGACATGGTGGCGTCGAACGCATGCGCTGCTCGGGCCAAATCGTTCCTGCGAGGGCGTTGGGGTACTTGCTCTTCAGCACGTCGGGCAAGAAGACCGCGCCGTACCTGTCCGCGAGGGGCCTGTGGACGCAGCATCCCCACCCTCTTGAGCTCAGCCTTCAACGGCTCTTCGGTAGTCACCGCAGCATCACGACGCGGTGCAATAGGCGCTACGACTCTAATCAGCAGCGCCTGCTTTCTCCATAGGAACTTGCCTGCGGTACACTCCCAGGGCGTCATGTATAAGTCAAAGTTAAAAGGGGAATTAATCGAAGCCGAGGGGGTCGGTCTTAACCCCGCAATCAATCCCGTCGTTTACACGGACGAATAAAAGTTAGCCGTGTTGCGTCGTCACAATCTCGGTACTATACTCCCCGCCGTGCGAACCTTGCGTAGGTTTTCAGGGTTCTTCTCTGCCACTAAAGCGTCCTCGTAGCGCCATGCTTAGTTGCGCCGGCGGCTTTGGGAGCCAACCGGAAACGGAGAAAGGATGGAAGGATGCCGCTAACAGATGCGTACGTTCAAGGACCCGGAAAAATACCGGAACTGTTCGCCAAGATCCGCGATGGGCAAGCGCCCGATCGGTTTACTCACCAGCTGCTAAAGGATTGGGGGTTCACTTCCACAAACGATCGCCTCTTTGTTCCACTCCTGAAAGCGCTCGGCTTCTTGGCTCCTGACGGGAAACCGACCTCCCAATATCACGCGTACCGTGATCAATCACGTTCGAAGGTCGTTCTCGGGGAGGCGGTGAGGGAAGCCTATCAGGACATCTTCTTGATAAAAGCCAACCCGACCAAAGAGGACCGGGAGGCGATACAAGGAAAGTTCAAGAGTTACCACAACGCGTCTGACCGAGTGGCGCAGCTAATGACGAATACATTTCTGGCGTTGCTCCCATTGGCAGACTTAACAGGGAAGACCAGCGCGGCAAGGGAGACGAAGGAGCCGGAGCCTGCCAAGACTGACATTACCCCCCCTAGTCGGGAAGCACGAGAGGGACGACGTGGACTTAGCCCGCGGCTTCATTACAACATCCAAATCCACCTTCCGGCGACGAAGGATGTCGAGGTCTACAACGCCATTTTCAAGGCACTAAAGGAGCATCTGATTGAAATATAAGGATCTCAGAGACTTTCTGTTTCGCGGGCTGATGTTTGAGGCGGACGCCAAACAATTCCAAAGCGCCGGAATTCAAGTCGGTGCCGACTCCCAGGCGAGCGAGAAACAGCTCCTCGACGAAGCACTCGCTCCCTTTGGCGTTCACCGTCGGAACAACGCCCTGCAGATGGCGCGACTCTATGCGCTGCTCCACTGTTTTGAAAACGAAGTACGTGAGTTCATTCGAGAGACACTCCGTGAGAAAGAAGGCGCTGATTGGTTTGAGAAGCTTCCCCCCAAGATCAAAGAACACGCAGAAAACAGGAGCCAAGTGGCTATGAAGGATTCCTGGTTAGAGGGAGAGAAGACGGATTTGCTCGGGTTTCTCGAATTCGGTCACCTCGCGCAAATCATAATCTACAAGTGGGAGCACTTCGAAGACATAATTCCCTCCCAGCACTGGCTAAAGCAGCGCATGGACGAATTGGAGAAAGCCAGGCACTTTATTGCGCACAACAGAATGCTGCTTCCAAGCGAATTCCAACGCTTGTACATGTATGTTGCCGACTGGAATCACGTTATAGGTCTCTAATCGCTACTGAACGGATTTGCCAAACGCAGTTACGTAGTCGTCATGCAGAACGATCGATTAAGCTTCAGGGTCACCTACCCGGCGTTGCAGCCTAACGAGGCTGGCTTTTCGGGGCCGATCGGCTGGCGCGACGGTTGGGCCACCGCTGAGCTTTGACCCTCAAGCGGTTTTCAGCAGCTGTCCATTGAACAGGGAGGGCAAGTGGAAACAGCGAATTTGGTTGTGTCAATCGGAACCCTAGGCGTTCTCGTCGCGTGCGGCCTTTTTCTAAAGACTTATCTGCCGTCCTATATGGCGGAAAAGGGTAAGAACCTCGCGTCCAAAGAAGACGTGCAAGAAATCACCAGACTAGTGGAAAGCGTTAGGGCGGAGTACACCAGTCAATTGGAGCAACTCAAGGCGGAACTGTCGTCTCAAGAGCAGGTTCTTGAGAGACGCCGTCGTGTTTACGAGGAGATTTGCGCCTCGTTGGTTATATTTGTCTCGTGCCATGACAACTCCGTTGAGGCAAAGCGTCGCTTTTACTCGGCGTATGCCTCCGCGTGGCTCTGGGCTCCAGATGCCGTATTGCACAAGCTGAATCGGTTTATTGACCTTCAAATTCGGTTTGCAAAAGATCGAAACTCAGTCACCCAGCAGGAATTGAGATCTGCTTACACGGATGTGGTCTTGGCGATGAGAAAGGATGTCGGTTTCCAAAGTACCGAGGTTCGAGCCTCGGACTACAAGTTCGTGACGTTCGGAGCGTGAATTGTCCAAAACAGGTTCACGTGGTGACGCAAGGCTGTCTGACTTACGCTCTCGGAAATAGGGCCTTTCACTGTGGCAGAGTGTTTGGTCGAGAGGACGACTGTGTACCGAGGTAAGGCCTGACATACTGATCGACGAGTGGCTGTTTTCAGAGTCGGTATTCCGAGCATGTAACCGGACCGCGATGTCACGTGGCGAAAGGACATACAAGAATGTCAACGCGAAATCCCATGATTTACGCAAAACGGCAGCATTGACAAATTAAAGGAGGGCCACCGTTCACTCACTCGACGTGGGTTGAGGGCGGGGCCGCTGAAGTTGGGTTGTTAAGCGATCAGGAGGAGACATGAGTTGGGATGTCATTTTGATGTCCGTGCCCCCCAGAAATCAAAACCTGTTCGGAAATGCCGGACGATTTCTCATCAACGCTCGGTCCCGCATCGGCCATCCTCCCGCTGCTCAAACGAGTTTTGCCATCGCTCGATCTGACAGATCCGACTTGGGGAGGAATGGGCCAGCGCGAAACTCGACGGATTGCTATGCCGACAAGGGCCTTCTCCCCGTAGTTTAGAGGACACAGTAAGAGGGGTCAGAGTCTAAGAGGGGTCAGCGCTTAAGAATTCGATTCCGCTGAAAAACCCCGGTTGTATCTGAGCC
>DAOTAI010000493.1:0-3627 GCA_035593865.1 Acidobacteriota bacterium | reverse complement strand
ATCTGGCCTGCGGTACTTGCGACAGCTGCCTTTTGAGACTTAAAGGTTTCTCGGAGGCGGGAGTCGTCGATCCGATACCCTACGCCAGCCGGGTGTAGCAGTTGCAACCCGGGTCACACCCGGCCCGATTACTCGACGACTTTCAGCAACTCCAGGCACTCGATCATCGCGCGCCCGTTGTGATAGGCCGCTTTCCACGAACTTGCCTTCGAGCCTCTCGGACGCCCCTGGTCATCGATCACGTTATGCCACTCACCCCCGTCCCAGTCGGCCTGGTGCTTTTCAACAAACTCGAGCGTCTTGTCAAAAACATCAAGATATTGGGGATCGGCTGTCAGGCGATACATGCGAAGGGCTGAAACCAGTGCCTCCGCCTGCACCCACCAGACTTTCTGGCGCCGATCAGCCGGTTGGTTGAAGCGCCCGGTGTCAAAGAATCCGCCGTTGGTTGCGTCGTAACCGTATTTGAGCGAATAGCCGAACAGTCCGCGATACAAATCCAGGAAAGGGTAGTTGGAGACGCCGGCTGCATCACAGGCATCCATTAACAGCCAGACGTTCTCTACGTCGTGACCGTAGGAGACGCGTTCAAAAAAGCCACCCAGGATCGGTGTCCAGTCCGGTTGATATTTGTCAGTGCAGGCAGGGAGGTTCTTCCTCACGACTGAATTGCTTTCGATATCAATCAGTTCTCGCAGCCGTTCACGCGCCAGTGGCAGGCGGGAGGCGCGATAGAAGGTCGTAAAGGCCTCCATCAGGTGCAAGTGCGTGTTCATCAGCTTGCTACCGTGTGGAGGTCCCATGTAGGAGGCCGTGTCGGGGGGGTTCGGCTTCCAATCGGTTGAAAAGAACTCGACATATCCACCGTAGCGTGCATCATGAGCTTTCGCGTCGAGGAGGTTGAAGAAATCGACTGCAAACTTCAACACTTCCTGTTTGCCGCTGGCCAAGGCGTACTCTGAAATGGCGTACAAGGCGAAGCCCTGGCCGTACATGTGCTTGAGAGGAGCGATTTTCTCGTTTCCGGTCGCGTCAACCTCCCAGTAGAACCCGCCATTGTCATGGTCCCACATCTTGTCGATAAGAAAACGGTAGCCGTGGTCCGCTGCTTCCAAATACTCCGCTTTGCGGTAGCCTGCTCGCGCGAGCCTCGAGAAAAACCAGATCATCCGCGATTGTGTCACAATCATTTTCCTGCCGGAGGTCAGTTTGCCCGCAGCATCGGAACTGATCCGATATCCACCGCTTTCGCGGTCCAGACATGCGGGATACCAATAAGGGACGATGTTTTCGTTAAGGAGTCTTTCCAGCCGCGAAGTGTATTTTTCAGCCGGGGATTTCAGCAGACCGCCGTGCTGCCCGTTGAGCGCCCAGCAGCTGCCGATCAATACGACAAGTAGCAGCAGGCTCTTTCTCATCTCGTCGTTATAGCACGAAAACCGTATAATCGGTCACTTCAGTAGAAAGGAAAAGCGCAATCTTATGTCCCCTATTGAATGCATACTGACCCGGAGAAGCATCCGTTCACTCTGTCCCGACCCCATACCGCAGGAACACATCGAGACCATGCTAACTTGCCTCGAAGCGGCTCCCTCAGCGGGCAACCTGCAGCCTTGGTCTTTCCTCCTGGTCAAATCGCCGCAGCTGAAGGAGGAACTGTGCCGGTTGTCGTTTGATCAGCAGGTGGTCAAGCAGGCACCAGTGGTTTTCGTTATCTGCGCGGTGCCTGAGCAGTCAGCGGTGCAGTACGGGGACGTCGGCCGACATCTTTTTTGTATACAGGATACGGCGGCGGCAGTGCAGAACCTCTTGCTGGCCGTACACGCTCTCGGCTATGGTGCGGTTTGGATCGGAGTAGTTCGGGAAAAAGAGGTTGCTGATCTCCTCGGATTGGAGGAAGGCGTCAGACCGGTCGCCCTGGTCCCGGTTGGACTTCCCAACGAAAAGCCGCAACCCATGCAAAGGCGCGGCTGGCGCCACGTAACGCGAATCCTCGAGTAGTGCTCAAAAAACCTACGCAGGCTCGGGCGGCCGTTTGAAGACAGGACGAAAACCAACCCGGCCTGCGCGCTCTCTTTTTATTTCGGCGCTGGTCGCGCGTTCGCCGGACTCTGTTCCGCGGCTATCAAACCCTTTTGCTGCCACTCTTGCAGCACGTTTTTGACCCGTTCCGTATACTGACTGTCGGGCTGCAGTCGAACGTAAGTACGCAGCTCGTCCGCCGCCGCTTTAAGGTCTCCCTGCTGAGCAAGGGTGAATCCCAGAATGTAGTGCGAGAGCGGATAGTCTTTCGCTTCGTCGCTTTTCTGGATGGTTCGAGCCGACTCGGCCGCGGCATTCATATTGCCTAAATTGAAGGTGGCGACGGCGTGCAGAAAGTGTCCACGGACCACGTATGGGTTCAGGTCCAGCAGCTCCCCGGTGATGCGCGCGGCTTCCGGCCAACGGTTGCTCTCAATTTCGAGCGAGGCCAAGGAAAGATAGGGGTTGATGAACTGGCTGTCGGCCTCCAGGGCTTTCTCAAAAGCCTGTCTGGCACCCGGAAGGTCGTTGGTTGCCCGCCGAACTTCTCCCATCAATTGCCAGGCAGCCGCGTAAGACGGATACGCAGAGACGGCCTTGTTCAACTCTTTGAGTGCCTTGTCGTAGTCTGGTTTCTTCTTGGCCAAGGATTTTTGTGCAGACTCGAAAGACTTTCGTGCGTCTTTGGGTGCTTTCAGAGAATTCAGGCTGATGGTCGTGGCCTTAACTCGAGATAAGGGCCTCATAACGATCACGCCAATGTCCGGATTGTCAAGAGCGCTGCGGCTCTGCAACATAACCGTTTCCGAAGCGTACCCCGGAATGCTGGCTCGGACCTCGAATCCGGTAAGATCGATTCGGCCCATACTGCGGTCGACGCCTCCTCCGAGACGACCCCCGCCGAGGGGGCCCCCGAAAATATCATTGTCGGAGCCAGAAAGGCTGGCGTCAGATATCGTGGCGCGGCCGGGGCTTGTCAAATCAAAGGTAAAAGATCCGTCGGAGCGAGTGTACTCCTGACGTTTTGCCTGTCCATTGTAGAGCAGTTCCACCCGAACCCCGTTCGGCACGGGTGTTCCGTCTTCCAAGACCACCTTGCCGCTGATATAGATCGGCCGTTGGTAATCCATTGGCCGATCCTGCGGTTGACGTTGCGGACGATCCGGGGTGTCCCGGGGCTGCTGTGGCTTAGGTTGGGGAGCCGGCTGAGTCGGCGGTGTCGATGGTGGCTTTTGCTGCGCGTTTGCCGGCGCAAGCAAAAGACACAAAACCAAAGACAGGAAAGTAATTCTCTTCGTCATATGGACCACCTCCAAGGCGGGTTCTCGGACGGTGCGGTTTTGGCATTTTTGTTTTGGAATTACCGATCGTCCCCTGAACGACCTGACTCCATGTTACTACACTTCGTTCCTCAACGTTTTCTGCATGAACGCTGATGCCGCTCCCGGATATGCCTCGGTCCGCTTTTTGGTGCAATGCCCGCCTTGGATCGCTATTATAGCTCTGTGGAAAAGCAATATATCATCGATGCCATGACCGTCAGGGATTCCTGGCGGCTGTTTAAGATCCTGGCGGAGTTTGTCGACGGATTCGAGGCTCTTATGG
>DAOTAI010000492.1:0-3637 GCA_035593865.1 Acidobacteriota bacterium | reverse complement strand
AGGGAGAAGCCTGGCAGAGACCTATTTCCATCGGCTCGAGCGAGAGTCCGAGCGGGGGGGCCTTGATTGGCGAGCCGTCGGCTGCATGGCCGAGAACGGTCTCCGGCAACGGGTCGTCGTCCCACACGCCGCGCGCAAAGCGTTTATTGTCGGCAGGCTTTCCATCCGGCTTGCGGGGACGACCCTCGTTTGGCAGCGAGCGTATCGAGAGTCGCACTTTTCCGTGATGGGCGGCGACAAGATAGGCAACGAGGTTCAGTTCATCATCGGCTAACTGTTCCACGCCGAGTTCTTCATGGGGACGTTGTAATACGGCCAGCGCGGACGCGAGCTCGTGCCGGAAGCATCGGCGGAACCCATGGTCAGCCTTACCGTGGAGCGTCCAGAACCCTTTGGGGGCCTTGGCAACGTCCCTGCATCCTGCCCACTCCTTCCATCGTCCATCGCGCTTCGGCCGCGGTTCCTTGTCTGTGAAGAGTTCTCCGTCACTAATCTTGATCTGGAACGCCTCGTGGCTCTTTCCGAGGTCATGCCAGCGTGCACTCAGGCATAACAGATGTGCCTCCCTGGGGGAGACATCAACCTTGGGCAGAATCGACGCAAGCTGTGTACATACATGGTCAGTGTGCTCCGCAATCGACTGGAAGCTTCCGGTGATTGAAAGACCCTCGTCATCATACTCATCGTCATCGCGCGGCTGGGCCTGCAATGATGTCGCTACTGGAGGCACCGCTCCAGCATGACTAATGCCCCAACCGTAGCGCGGGTCGTAGCCCGGCGTTAGCAGCAGGCCGTCCTTTTCCTCGGCGTGAATGAGATAGACCTGGCCGGGATAAATGACCTCAGGCCTCACCCAGTGGCCCCCGAGTTGGTCCCAACGCCAGACACTTCTATCACGTTGTGACGCAAACCGATGCAATTGCTCGACCGGTACGGGGCACAGTTCGCCGCGATCTACCTTTCGCCATTTCTTGTCTTTGGGCGGTGCCTTACTGTTCCATGACCGCCAGAACACGCGTACATCGCTGGTCTCGATCTCGCGAACAAAGCGGTCGATGTCGATGTCATTGCCTGCCAAGTCAGGCGTTGTGTCGAACAAGTCAATGAAGTCCCTGCGGCGGATGACCTCCTTATGTTCGAATTCCAGGTTCACTGCTGGAAGCCGTTGAAGACCGACGTCCCGCTCGTGTTCCGGCCTCTTGCCAAATGCCTGGAGTCGGTTCCGGGCTTCATCGAGGACCTCGGCGGGGTAGGGGGCGGCATGTTTGCTCAAGAGGTCAATCCAGAAAACCTGCGCGGCCTGGTTGGCTTCCCCCCGTCGATTGCAGCGACCAAATCGCTGAACCAGCGACGCCCACGGCGCCAGCTCTGTAAACAGCGTTGTCGCGCTCACATCGACACCAGCTTCAATCACTTGTGTGCTGACGATAATCGTGCCGCCGGGCGGTGGAGCCCCCAGAGCGTTTTCGATGGCAAGCTGCCGTTCTGCCGGGCGAAACCGCGAGTGCAGCAAGACCAATGTGGGCTTTGCCTCGGGAGCGAGCTCCACATCTGCCGGCGTGCACCTGCTTCGTGATCTCCTCCTCCCCGCACTCGTGACTGCATCCAGAGCCTTGAATAGCGTGCACGCTCTCTCGACTGTATTGAGGACGACGATCGTCCGCGTACCCGGCTTGTGAGCGGCAAGAATCTCGGTTGCCAGACGCCCCGGGTCAGCGCTACTTGCTCCGGCTTTCGTGAGCGGTCTCGCCGCCTTCCAGCGATCCAAAATCGCCTGGCGAGAGTTCTCACCTAGTCCGTCGGCTTTCAACTCTTCTTCGACGTCGAACGTAAGCTGTGTCGCGTCCTTCAGAAAGGGCTCGAAATCGACCGTATTCAGCCAGTCTCGTTGCATCGTCGCGGACATCCAGACGCTTCGGCAGCCATGACCGTTGGTTGCGATCGGAGCGTTCTTTGTCGGTAATATCCGGCGGAAGGCTTCCAACTGGGCAGAGGTTGCCAAGCCGGCCCCCATGAGTTGGATCTCGTCGAAAACCCACAAGCAATCGGTGTGGAGAAGTCCAAACTGCATGGGCCAGCGAGCGCGGGCCGCGGCGTACCCGCGATTGAGCGCACGAGACAATAGCATGTCTTGCGTGCCGATGATGATCGCGTCATGTTCCGGGAAGATGTCCCAATCATCCTCATCTTCGCCGCCCATGAGGACATGCACGCTGACGCGTCCAGCCGCGGCACCTCGATCCCATTTGTACGTATTACCATTGATTCTGCCCCTTCTGCCGGACTCTCGTGATAGACTCCTCTCGACCGAGCGGGCTAGTAAACCCATCGCGTCCAGCCAATCCAGCACACAATCCCGTGTCTGGTCGACAAGCACGCGCATCGGCAGGCAGTAGACAAGTCGTCGTGGTGTGTCCTTTCGCAGTGCCTCGTCGCCTCCGAATCGCCGCCAGAGCCACCCGATGACCACCATGGCGGTCTTGCCCAGGCCGGTCGGTACGCTGACCAGCGATGGCAACTCTCTCGCGAACTTCTCCTGAAAGGCAAAGTTCTTCAGGCCTGTGGCAGCCTGGAAGAAGTCGTTGAAGCTCTTGTGCAACGGTCAACCTCCTACCGGACGAGACATGAATAGGGAATGTGATTATACAGAGAATGGGTTGGTTTCCAATGGCCTGTCTCCCAGATTCGTCAAGAATGGAAGACCGAGTAGTCCATCCGCGTCTCCCATCTTCGCTCGCGTGCGGTGGACCGGTTGGTGGACCGCCCCAGCATCTCCGTCTCGATGGTCTGTGGGCCACTTGCTGACGCCCGTTTTCCTGCCGATGCCGACTGGTACCGGCATCGGCAGGAAAAGAAAGCACGCGTTCTCAACGTCTCCATCCTGCCAAATCGCTGAGGAGGGCGCGACAGCCTACGCAACTCTTCGGCGGATGCGCGGTAGCAGTCCCCGTTTGCGTAGGTACAGAAGCTCCGCAAAACACTCACGAACCGTCGCAGTTCGGCCGATTCGTCGGGAATACTCCTGTACCAGGAGTTCCATCGCAGGCGAATACGGCAGCTGGTCAACCGGCACTCCAATGAGGACGTACACTCCCGCAAGAGCGCTCTGCTCGGCTGTCAAGGTGTGATCCTTGCTCGGCATAGGGTGATCCTCGCCGTCCAGTGGAGCGCGATCAATGGACGGCTACGGGAAACAGTGATAAGATATGATCGACCGAATGCGGTACTGGTTTATCGACGGCCGCACGCGCCCATTCGCGTCGGTCATAAGGCGCCGGGGGGTAGTGGCCCCCCGGTGCTAATTTTTTACACCGCGGTGAAGTGAAAGTCAACTCTTTTCGCGAAAAAACTGGTTTTCCTCCTTGAACCGCCTTTCCTGAAACTATAAACTGTCCTAGAGTCCCCACGCTCAAAGGAGCGTGGCCTCATTGAAGTTAGTTTCAGGAAAAGCGGTTCGATCGATCATAGCCGTTTCCACGCTCTACCGAGCGTGGCCCCATTGAGACTCAACGGCGGGGTGGCGGGACGGCGTCACTTGGCTGCCAGGAGTCGTCGTTGTGTGCGGACAATCTGCGGCGTGTCGTGGGTCGGTGGCGGAAGAGAAAAAGACACCGGCGCGGGGGAGCCGTTGACTCGC
>DAOTAI010000491.1:0-3641 GCA_035593865.1 Acidobacteriota bacterium | reverse complement strand
GTTCTACGCCTCCCTGCTGAACAATCAACCGATGGGGTTCTACCACCCCTCAACTCTGGTGAAGGATGCGCAACGCCATGGAATCCGGGTGCGCCCGATTGATGTCATGCACTCCGATTGGCTGTGCACAGTAGAAAACGACCAGACGATTCGTCTCGGACTTATGTATGTGCGCGGCCTGCGGAAGGAGACTGGAATAGAGTTGGAACGGCAGCGAAAGGCCCGACCCTTCGCCTCGCTTGATGACTTACGTGATCGAGTTTCGCTGCGAAAGCCGGAAGTCACAACACTAGCAGAGATCGGTGCGCTGAACGCCTTTGGAATGAGACGGCGCGAAGCGCTCTGGCAGATCGAAAAGGCCTGGCGCGCTTATGGGGCCCTCTTTCGGGAAATCGAGCGCAACCAGCAGGAGCATGGATCACCTTTGCGCGATATGAATGACCAGGAACGGTTAATAGCCGACTTTGCCGGCACCGGCTTGACTATCGGTCCTCATCCCATGACGTTCGAGCGTGACCGGCTGAAGGCTAACGGGATTTTGAGTGCCGCCGAACTCCCTCGGCTGCCGAACGGACGTTGGGTGAAGGTCGCGGGCGCGGTTATCGTGCGTCAGCGTCCCGGTACTGCAAAGGGCTTCTTTTTCATCACCATGGAGGACGAAACCGGCCTTTCCAACATCATCGTCCGCCCGCAGATTTATGAGAAGGAAAAGACTGTTCTAAGCACAGCCGCATTCCTGCTCGTCGAAGGTCCCTTACAGAACCAGGACGGGGTCACGTCCATCCGGGCCGAACGGGTGCTGCCACTGGAAAACTTCTTAGTAAGAACCAAGAGTCGGGACTATCACTGAAGGAAAGCGCTGCGCTCCCGGCGCTGCATGGCACCCTTCATTGCGGACGTGTCAACGGCGCGCAGACGATGATTCGAGTGCCCTGCCCCGGCTGGCTCTGTACTACCAGATCTCCACCAAGATAGACCGCACGTTCCTTCATACCGAGTAACCCTAGAGATTGGCCGCCCGGTCTGCTGACATCAAAGCCTTTGCCGTCATCCGAGATTTCCAATCGAAGAAACGGGACCGCTTCCGTAACCTTTTCAAGCCGCACCTTGACAGAACGGGCATTCGCGTGGCGCGCTACGTTGGTCAAGGCCTCCTGGACAATCCGAAACAGGACGATCGACACCTGCGGATCCAGCGACACGTCGAGCTCGTCGAACTCAACCGACGCGTCGATCCCCGTCGCCTCTCCGAATTCCTGCACGTGCCGGCTGATTGCCGCTTCGATGCCTAGCGCATCAAGCAGGTCTGGCCGCAGTTGTGTGGCGATATGCCGCACTGTCTGCATCACCTCTGAAACAGAATCGGAAAGCTCCTCAAGCTTGGCGTGCAAAGGGTCAGCCGGGTCCACTTCACGGGCAAGCGCCGAAAGGCGCATCTTAAGCACAGTCAAGGACTGTCCCAGTTCATCGTGTACTTCTCGGGCAATTCGCTTGCTTTCCTCGTCGCGAACGGATTCGATATGGCGGGCCAGCCGTCGTAGCTCTTCCCGGGAGGCACGGAGTTCGTCTTCTTTCCGTTTGCGCTCGGTAACATCACGCAGGATTACCGTGTAAATATTCTGGCCGTCCGGCTGAACCAGCTTCGAGATAGACGCTTCAGCAGCAAATTCGGACCCGTCTCGACGCCGCCCCCTGATCTCTTGCCGCTCACCCATCATGCGTGCCACCTGGTTCGATTTGCCGAACTCTTCGACATGATGAGCATGGGCCCGAACCGAGCCCTCGGGCAACAGCAGATCCAAGGGTTTGCCCAGGATCTCCTCCGCGCGGTATCCAAATATCGACTCCGCGCCCTTGTTGAACATCCGGATGCGTTGCTCCGAATCTATTGAGATGATCGCATCCTGCGCGATATTCAAGATGCCGGCGAGCCGCCCCTGCGCAACGAGCAACTGCCTCTCTGTTTCCTGAAACCGCGCCTGCAGTCGTTCCAGCTCAGCTACCCTCGCCCTCAAGAGCTCGAGATCGTCCGGAATTTGCACTCAACCCTCCTCGCGACGATACCCTCGGTTAGGTCGAAGGGTAAGGAAGAGTATAGCGCAGGAAGCGCTAAATGAAGAAATTGCACCGCCCGGCTCAAGGTATCGTCAGGGTTACAACGCGGGCTCCTCTCCGTTAGAATTCCCAGCCATGAAAACTGGGAAATGGGTTGTTTTGTCGATCTGCATCTGGATGCTGGCCTTCGGTCCCGCAGAGGACGGCAAGCGCGTGTTGAAAGTCCAGGCGACCTACACCGGTCAGGGAGAGGTCAACGAACGCCATCAAATCTATGTCTCTGTTTTTGATACTTCCTACATAGGCCACGAAGGTATAGTTCCGCTCGCCACCCAGTCGGTGCCGACCAATTCCGGTGTAGCCGCTTTCACCAACCTGAACACTTCGCCGGTTTATATCGCGGTCTTTTATGACCGGTCTGGAACCTATGACCCGGCTTCCGCAACCGCACCTTCAGGAGCGCCGGCTGCCCTCTATGGCGAGCAACCCGGGATAGCAGACCCGGTTACGATTGAAGCAGGCCAGACAGTCGCGATAAAGATCAGCTTCGACGATTCAATAATCATGCCGTAGGAAAAACGGGATTAAGGGCTAAAGAGGTAGAGGGGTCAAGGAAAAGCGATTTTCCATTTTCCATCGTTCATTTTCCATTTTCCATTTGCCGCGGACCGATCAGGAACAGGCAGCCATCGTGAAATGGCCGAAATGGAAAGGGCTAAACCTAAAGCAATTGCCATTTGCCATTGTTAATTTTCCATTTGGCCGCGGTCTATCAGGACAGGCACCATCGTGAGATGGCTGAAATGGAAAATGGAAAATGAACGATGGAAAATGGAAAATGTTTTTTCTTTACCACTTTTATCCCTTTATCCCTTTTCTCCTGCGGTTTCTCTCTGACATTATTAGTAAACAAAATGATATATTCATGCTGATGCGGCTTTCTTATCTCAAGCTGTTCTGCGATCTTGCGCGTTGCCGAAGCTTCTCAGAGGCTGCAGCACTCAATAACGTCTCGCAGTCTGCCGTCAGTCAGGTCATTCTTCAGCTTGAGAAGAGACTTGGCGTTCAACTTGTCGATCGATCTACCCGACCTCTGCATTTGACCGCGGAGGGAGAGATTTACTACGAGGGATGTCGTAACCTGATCGACCGATATCAGGCGATCGAAGCTTCCATCCGCAAGACCCGGGCACAGACGACGGCCACCGTGCAGGTCGCGGCTATCTATTCGGTCGGGCTGCGTGATATGAACCAGTTTATCGACCGATTCTCGGCGATTATGCCCGGGGCCACGGTTCACATCGAATACCTGCATCCCGATCGAGTCTATGAACGGGTTTTGCAGGGACGCGCCGATTTCGGTTTGATCTCCTTCCCGCGCAAATCGCGGGAGTTGGTGGCCCTTCCCTGGCGCCAGGAGCCAATGGTCCTGGCCTGCCCGCCGAGCCATCCGCTGGCGTCACTGCCTGCTGTATCGGTAGCTCAACTGGAAGGGGTAAAGTATGTCGGATTTGACCGCGATCTCGTCATCCGACGCCAGGTTGATCGCTTTTTGAGGCGCCACGGGGTAACAGTCCAGGTGGCTT
>DAOTAI010000029.1:0-21281 GCA_035593865.1 Acidobacteriota bacterium | reverse complement strand
CGCCCGGCTCGCTTTCGACAAGGAAAAACTTGCTTGGGAGCTGGCTTTCTTCCGGCGCTATTACGGTGGGTACCGCCAACTGGCGTTACGCGAGAATCAGGAGCTCATCGAAGAATGCAACCGTCTGGCCGAGGAACTGGCCTCCTATCCTCGTTTCCTTTGTCACCGCGACTACCACGTGCGCAACCTCATGATAAAGAACGAGCAGATGTACATCATTGATTTCCAGGATGCTCGCCAAGGCCCGGCCCTGTATGATCTTGTCTCTCTATTGAAAGATTCGATTCAGCTTGAGCCCTACGAAGTCGACTGGTTCTTCGACTACTACATCGACCGGTCACGGGCAGTTAGCTCCCCGGCTTTGCTCGAGAAGAAGGTGCTTCAACGACAGTTCGAACTGATGACCGTTCAGCGGCTGTTGAAGGCGCTCGGCACCTACGGTTATCAGATCACCGAACGGGGCAATTTCATTTACGAGCAATATGTCGCCGGTTCTCTTCATAGAGCCTCGCTAGCCTTGCAGTCACTGCGCGAATTCCCTTATATTCAGTCCCTTGTTGAAAGCGAAGTGAAGAACTTCGTCGCTGACATGGATCGATAAAGGCTTTTTAACCACAGATCACACGGAGGGCGCCTGGAAGGCACCCGACGATTGGCACGTGGTTTCCGCCTGGGTAGAGAACCGGGATAAACCAGCTCACCCGATTTGAGCGCTTCTCTTACCCTGCCCGGCCGGAAACGCGAGCACGCGTCGGATGCTTTCTGCCAATCTCCCGGAGGGCTTCATGCCGCACGTTTATATTGAGGATATCGCCAAATACGAAGGTCAGGAGGTAACACTCAAGGGCTGGGTCTACAACAGAACGGACAAAGGACGACTGCGCTTTGTGATTGTTAGAGACGGGAGCGGGTTGATCCAGGCGGTGGTTTTTCAAAAGGCCGTTTCACCGGAAGTGTTCGCCGCTGCTGACACTCTGACACAGGAATCATCGATTATGGTGACCGGAAAGGTCAGGGCCGATCAGCGCGCGCCCGGAGGCTATGAACTGGACGTAACGGACCTCCAGGTTATTCAGCAGACCCAGGGCTATCCGATTACGCCCAAGGAACACGGCACAGCCTTCCTGATGGAAAACCGGCATCTCTGGATTCGCTCCAGCCGTCAGAACGCCGCGTTGCGAATCCGCAGCGAGATCATCAAGGCATGTCGCGACTTTTTCGACGACCGTGGTTTTGTGCTTGTCGACACACCTATCATCACGCCCGCCGCCTGCGAAGGCACGACCACCCTCTTTGAACTGGATTACTTCGGCGAGAAGGCCTTCCTGACCCAAAGCGGCCAGCTTTATAACGAAGCGGACTGCATGGCTTTTGGAAAGGTTTACTGCTTCGGTCCCACCTTCCGCGCCGAGAAATCAAAGACCAGGCGCCATCTGATGGAGTTTTGGATGATCGAGCCCGAGGTCGCCTTTGCAGAGCTGGACGACATTATGGCGCTCGCCGAAGACTTGATCACTTACGTCGTGGCGCGTGTGCTCGATAAGAGGGCCGAAGAACTGAAACGACTGGAACGCAACACCTCGCTGCTTGAAAAGATTCGCCCTCCATTTCCCCGAATCAGTTACCACGAGGCTTTTGACATACTTGAGAAAGAGGGGACCCAGACTCCAAGAGGCGCGGACCTGGGCGCGCCCGATGAAACCCTCCTCTCCTCACGCTACGACCTGCCTCTGATGGTCCATCGCTACCCCAAAGACGTGAAGGCTTTTTACATGCAGCCGGATCCCGAGAATCCTGAGCTGGCCCTGTGTGTGGACGTGCTTGCGCCGGAGGGTTATGGTGAAATTATCGGTGGGAGCCAGAGAATTCACGATTACGATCTGCTCCTGAATCGAATCAAGGAGCACAATCTGCCACTCGAGGCCTTTCAATGGTATCTCGACCTCCGGAAGTATGGAACTGTCCCGCACAGCGGTTTTGGAATGGGGATCGAAAGAGTTGTCGCCTGGATCTGCGGACTCGAACACGTGCGCGAGACTATTCCGTTCCCACGGATGCTATATAAGATCTACCCATGATTTGGGGTCATGTTGAAGTACCTCGTTTTACTGAGTCTGCTGCCCCTCAATGGCACGCTTGATCGGGTGGAACAAGCCCGAATTCAGGGCCGCTACAGCGAGGCCGCAGCTCTTGTTCGCCAAGTGGCGCAGGAATCTCCTGTTCTGTTCCGCGCTAATAACCTCCGTTATCTCCAAGCAGTCCTGGAGCAGCAGGCCGGACTTAAGGACGGAGCTCGACAGGGATTCGAGACGCTCCTCGACACTGATTTCCCCCTGCCTGACTCGGTTCTGCTTCATCTCATCGAGGTCACGGATGGAACCACTCCATTGAATGAGCGGCGGGATTACTTCGAAACCTTCCTCGCTCGCTTTCCAGAGCATCCACGCTGGCCCACGGCGGTTCTTCAATATGCGGATCTGCTGGCGGAAGACAATCAGGGCGACGAGGCGAAGAACTGGTACGAGCGGCTGATCTCGCGTGGAAGCGTCCAAGCCCGGACGGCGCGTTTAAAATTGGCCGATTGGCTGTTAAAACCCCGGCCGGAGGGCGATTCAACAAGCCGCTCAGAAGCGCTGACTATCCTGGAGCGTTTACTGCTTGAAAATGACGGGGACTCAATCGCCTTCGAGGCGGTTAGGCGGCTGAGAGAGCTCGAATCGCTCAACAGCCTGACCGAAAGTCAGCTGCGAAGCCGGGCTTTGGCCTGCCTCAACAACCGGGCACCGGATGCCGCACGGCCTTATCTGAACCGACTCCTGACAGCTTTTCAAAACAGTTCCCGGCGGGCCGAGTATGAGTATTTGATGGCCCGCGTCCCGCATCTTGAAGGGCGCCGCAAAGATGCGATTGTGGCATACGACCGCGTCTACCGGAGGTTCCCGGCTTCCGAGTGGGGTTTGTACAGTCGCTATCTGTCGGCTAACCTATCGCTTGCGCTTCAAGCCTACCAGCAAGCAGCTGCCGGATTCCGTGAGATTGTAGAAAACCATTCCCAGAGCGAGTATTTCGAGCGCGCAGTCGTCGGTCTCTCTGACGCACTTGTCTGGCTGGGCGACCGAACGGGTGCGGAGGAAGTGCTCGTAAAGGCCTCCTCTGGAACACCCGACCGCGGGCTCGGTCTTAACTACCATCTGGCCCGCCTCAGAATAGATGACGGTCGATACGAAGAGGCCGCCCGGAACCTGGATCGAATTGCGCACCTGACCTCAGCCGAACTTCCTTCCGGCGTGACGCGTGAAGAAGTGCTTTTCTTGAAGGGCCTTTGCGAGCAGCAAATCGGGCTCTTGGAGTTGTCCCGAAGTACCTATCAGGACGCCGCCCGAGGGCGGGCTAATTATTTCGGGTATTTGGCGCGAGAGCGCTCGGAAGCGGCAAGTGGTCGCGAAATTAGGCCGGCTCCAATAACCTGGTCCCAAAGACTGTTCCAGGCCCGGGGTGAGTTGAGCAGTGAAACCCAAAACCCGGTTTCCGCCCCCGGAACCGAGTTCGTCACCGAGCGAAGGCGCCTGCAGGAACTCCTTTTTCTGCGCTTGTTCGATGAAGCATATTTTGAGTTGAAGAGGCAGGGCCCCTGTGTGGTGCCCGAGCGGGACGGAGACTATCTCTTCCATTTAGCCACCTGGGCGCAGCGCGCCGGTCTCTACAAGCACTCGCTGGATGCGGCCGAGCAACTTCGGGATTCGAAGTTCAGCCGAATTCAACCCGAACAGTATCCGCCCGAGCTTCAACGCCTGCTCTTCCCTCTGCCGTATTGGGACCTAGTGAGCCGGTTCGGAAAACAGAATGGCATTGATCCTTATCTGCTGCTTGCCCTGATGCGGCAAGAGAGCGGCTTTCAGCCCGATGCGATTTCTGCCGCATCGGCTCGCGGCCTGATGCAACTCATGATGCCGACAGCGCGTGAATTAGCGCGCCGCATGAAAATGGACAGTCCTGACAGCGCCGCCCTTTTCAAGCCCGACATTTCGATTCGTCTGGGCTCGTTCTACCTGAGGCAGATGCTGAACAATTTCGGCGGGGTGCTCGAGAAAGGCTTGGCAGCTTACAACGGGGGTCCGGGCAACGTCCGCCGCTGGGAAAAGAAGGTAAAGACCAGCGAGGATCCGGTCATGTTCGTTGCGAACATCGGCTTTCGCGAAACCAAACTGTACGTCCTGCGCGTCCTCGGCTACTACCGCACGTACCGGAATCTTTACGGTCAAAGTGGGTAAGGGTCAATACCGTTCTCTGCTTGTCCCAGGGAGCGGGCAAAGCATTTTCCATTTTCCATCGTTCATTTTCCTGGAAAATGACAAATGGAAAATGATTTAGGTTTTACAATTCCTCCATCTCTCAACCTTGCCGCTCCCGCCCCCTCCAAGCACTGTTTTTGTTAACATTGCACCCTATGGAAACCCGGATACTGGACGGCAAGAAGATAGCGGAGCAGATCGAGACGGAACTATGTGCCGAAATCGGAGAACTTCGGTCGAAAGGAATCGTGCCCGGACTGGCAGTGGTTCTGGTGGGCGACAATCCTGCCTCACAACTTTATGTCCGGAGCAAGGCTAAGAAGTGCCGCGAGTTGGGCATGCATTCCGAGAGCCACGAATTGCCCACCGCTACAACAACCGATCAGCTGCTGGGATTGGTTCAAGAACTGAACGCGAAGGATGAGATCGACGGGATCCTGGTTCAGCTTCCGCTTCCCTCACACATTGATTCGGATCTTGTTCTGAAAACGATTGATCCGGTCAAAGATGTGGACGGGTTTCACCCGGTCAATGTCGGGCTTTTGGCTATCGGCCGTTTCACTCTTGCCCCCTGTACGCCAATGGGCATTCTGGAAATGCTCAAGCGTGAGGGGATCAAGTTAAAAGGCGCTGAGGCGGTTGTAGTCGGGCGGAGCAATATCGTGGGGAAACCGATGGCTCTGCTGTTGCTTCATCAGCACGCGACAGTCACCATCTGTCACTCCCGCACGGAAGATTTGTCGGCGGTCTGCCGCCGTGCAGACATACTGGTTGCTGCAATCGGCCGCCCCGCTATGATTACCAAGGAATACATCAAGCCGGGAGCAACGGTCGTTGATGTCGGAACGAACAAGATCCTCGATCGGGAGTCAGCCCTTCGGCTGTTTGGCGCGAACTCACCGAAATTCAAAGCATTCGAGAGGCAGGGCTCGGTCCTGGTTGGTGACGTCCATCCGACAGATCCGTTGGGTCTGGCAGCCGCTGTCACTCCTGTTCCCGGCGGGGTAGGCCCGCTCACAATCATCCACCTGATGAAAAATGCCTTATTGGCATGCCGAGCGCGGCGGGGATTGTGAGAACGTGAAAGCCCTACGACAAGAGGAACATGAACAATGAAAAAGAACCTCACATTTTGTCTACTTGCTCTTTTGTTCATTTCGGCGTCTCCCGGTTCTGTGAAGAACCTTAAGCTGGGGAAAGCGCCTCATTTTGCGGCCCTTAACCCGGTTCAAAACGTCATTTACGTCACGAATTTCGCCTCGGACGAGGTCTGGGTCATTGATCCCACCACCCTAACCGTCAGATCGCGATTCTACGCGGGGTACGAGCCGCTGGGCATCGCCGTCTCTCCGGCGGGTGACAAGATCTTCGTCACCAACATGAGCCCGGGGTTAATCAAGGTGATAAATGCCAAGGATTATTCCCTCCTTGACGATATCAAGGTAGGGTCTATTCCCGCGAACATCGTGGTTTCACCCCAGGGATCCCTGGCATTTGTGATGAACTTCGGGAAGGGGAAGATCGGACGCGTCGATTTCATTGATACCACCACGCATCGCGTAGTGGGTGAACTCGAGCTCGGGATCCGTCCGCTGGCTGGGGTGGTCTCGCCTACAGCCGACTTTCTTTACGTCGCCTGCGGAGGATCTGACGAAGTTTATGTGGTGGATATCCCGGGGCGCAAAGTGGTTCAGCAGATTCCGGTAGGCATGACTCCCGACGGGATTGCGATCTCGCCGGACGGTAACACGCTTTATGTGGCCAACAGTGGGTCGAACGACATTTCGGTCGTTGATCTCCTGGATAACACCGAGAAGAGGCGAATACCAGTCGGAAACAAGCCGTTTTCACTCGCAATGTCGAAAGACGGAAAGCTGCTCGTCGTCGAGACCGGTGATAATGCAGTGAGTATCTTCAGCCCCGATCTCCAGAAAACCATGAGTGTCAAGGTCGGGAAGCACCCAATCGGAGTCTGTCTCTCCGCGGACGACAGCCTTGCTTTCGTCACCGTGGAGAAAGACAACAAACTGGCCATTCTGCAACTGAAGTGAAATGAACGATCCTGCTGGGCATCAGGGCGTTCCTGGTTTGCTCAACATGGCGTCGAAGTGCTCTTCCTTTTTATAGAGGGAGTACGCGACCCCTCCCGGCAAAGACGCCAGCGTGACCACCAGGAAGTTCAGCAGCGACAACGTGACCGATGTCTCCATCGGCAGACCGATCTGCGCAAACAGCAGGTAATACACGCTTTCGCGCAAGCCGAAGCCATTGATTGTCAAAGGGACCATGATCGTCAGATTGACGATCGGAATGAAGATCAGAAAGATATAAAAAGGCGCGCGAATGTTTATCGCGAGCGCTGCCAGCCACATGATAACTACCGACAGGAACTGGATAACGCCCGAGAGCAGAAGGCAGTTCAACAACGCCTTTTTGTTCTTCCGCAGCGTCGTCAGCCCCTCGTAGACCAGCTGGAGCTTAGCTTCAACGTTCGACAACTGGAACCTGAGGAGCAAACTGGTCAGCTTCCGATGCATCCAGGAATGGAACAGCGCAACGTTCGCGGCCACGTACGCCAGACTAAGACCAATAAACAGATGGAGAAGCGAAACCCCTTGCACGACAATCCGATGTAGCGCCGCGAAGAAACAACCTATAAAAAGAAGGGCAAAAAGCCCCGCCGAACGTTCGAGGAGCGTCGTAGTCAAGGTTGTCGACATTCCCCGATTGTGGCTCTTTGATAGATAGTAGGCCCGGAAGACATCCCCTCCGATGGCCGAGGGAAGGAAGAGATTAAAAAACTGCCCAATAAAGGTAATCTTCGTGAGAGGCGAAAAGCGGGCCGAAATCTGAAAGTTCCCGAGGATTACTTGCCACCGCAGTACCGCCAGCAGGATGATTCCCATATGCAAGGCCGTGGCAAGCAGCACCAGCTTGAGGTCGGCCGAGACGATCACCGAAACGAACTTTTTCAAGTCCATCTGCAGAGCCAAGGCTCCAAGCAGGAGCAAGGTAATGCCGAGTTTGATCGCCAGCTTGGTCCCTTTGCGCATACGGAGCCCGATTCTGTCAAAATTGAATGAGAAAGGTCAACCAACCTATAATACCTCGCATGCCGGTTTACGAATATCTGTGCGGCGACTGTCATCGTCGCTTCTCCCGATTCTTCTGGCGTATCGGAGATGCCGAAGGCACTAAGTGCCGATGCGGGAGCTCCAACCTGGAACAACTTGTTTCACGTGTAACGATGATACGGTCCGAAGAAAGCCGCCTGGAGAGCATGGCAGACCCGGACAAGTGGGGCGATATCGATGAGAACGACCCGAAGTCAATGGCCCGGATGATGCGCAAGATGAGCGGCGAACTAGGAGAGGATCTCGGCCCGGAGTTTAACGAAGTGGTTGATCGTCTCGAGGCCGGTGAAGACCCGGAATCCATCGAGAAGTCTCTGGGCGAAGCAGGCGAAGGGGACGATAGCGAAACCGGTATGTCAGGCGGGGGCAGCAGCCCGGATTACGACAATCTATTCTAGCTCCCCGGCACCCCGGCAGCGACCAAACGGGCCTTCCTCACCTGCTCTTCAATCCAGGGGTAGGTAAGAGCAATACCGTCTTCTAACGAGTATCTTGACCTCCAACCGGTCGAATAGATTCTTGCGTTACTGAAGTTTCGCGACTGCACTCCAACCGGCCCGGGCACGTGCCTTATGTTGACCTTTTTCTCAGCGCAGCGCGCGATCGTCTCCACCAGTTCATCAACCGTCACGTATTGCGGGCAGCCGGTGTTGACAGCGCCTTCCAGGTCCGATTGCATAAGCCGGTAAATGCCGTCAACCATATCGTCGACATAGGTATAGGAGCGCACGGCACTTCCGTCTCCCCAGACCTCGATTGTTCCACCGTCCTCGATTTCCGCAACCTTCCGGCTTATTGCCGCAGGCGCTTTCTCGCGCCCTCCCCGCCATGTCCCTTCGGGCCCATAGCAGTTCTGGAAGCGCGCAATGCGCACGGCCATGCCGAAGCGCCGCCCGTAAGCCATCGCGATCCTTTCGGCGTACAGTTTCTCCCAACCATACTCATTACTGGGCAGTGCAGGGTAGGCGCCCGACTCCGGCATTTCGGGTTCGCCTGGTTTCATATCCCGATAGACGCAAACCGAGGAGGAAAAGAAGTATCTGGGTATTCCCCGACAGGCCGCAGCGGCGGTCATATTAATGTTGATGAGCGCGCTGTTATGCAGGATCTCGCATTCGGCCGAGTGAATAAATCCCATGCCGCCCATGTCGGCCGCCAGTTGATAGACTTCGTCGAAATCAAGATTAAGCGCAGCCTCACAGTTGGGTTTGTAGCGAAGATCAAGCAGCAGGAACTCGTCAGCGGCAGAGGGAGAGAATTCCGGGTGCTTGATGTCGACTCCGCGCACCCAGTAGCCTTCCTTTTTCAGCCGCCTTACCAAATGACTTCCGATGAATCCACCCGCCCCACACACTAGAGCCTTCTTCATCGCGGCCTCCACTACAAGAATACCGGCCCGTCAAGCTTCGGTCGAGAGAGCCCGACAGGCTTCGCAGCGGGGAGTCACTTCCGAAGTGGCAAAGTGGCACCTTATTGTGGTCGAGTCGAAGTTTGTAGTCCGGCTTTAGCCAAGCAGTAAATCGTTGCCACGGCAAGAACTGACTTGTCGTGAACGCGAGTATCGCTCTAAATCGTTGGCAGAACGTCTCTTTCCGTTCTGATTCTTAGCCAACGTCCCCATTAGCTCTGGCAGTGCTCTTCAAACGTCATCTCTTGGATCCACTCTCACCGTGCGTTCTCCCGGAGGACGCGCAACACCTCCGCCATGGCCCGGGTGTCCTGGCCACAGTACGCCTGAAGGGCCGCGATCGCCCGGTGGCGCTCCTCGGCTGACAATGTGCCGGAGATCAGCCTTTCGTACGCGACGCCGGCCTGCCCTCCCTCGGCGACTTCCATCCCTTCATATGTCATCCCAGGGACAAGCGCCGGCAGGACAGACTTAATTGAGAAGCTACCCAGGAAATTCGGGTGGTAGACATACTTCCGAACGATCTGGAGGAGGTCAACCAAACGGCCGGATACAGCCTCGAGCCGCAAGACGTACTCCGGGAACCAGGCGGCGAGATCCTTGAGTCGCGGTCCTTCAAACCCCTGGTTGTAGACCAGAATGTGCCCATCGACTGTTTCAAGGACCTTCAGCAGCGAGGTGAGAAAAGCCTCGCGAGGATCGGACGAGTCCTCAGCCAGAAACTGGTAGTGCTCAAGAGGACCGTCAGGCTGCCTCTGCATGTGCAGGGACCACTGAAACGGAATTTGATCATACGGGCGCATCCCTCGGAAGCGAGGCAGCGCCGGAAACACTGTCTCAAAGTCGATGAAGCAGAGCGGGTATCGCAGGCCGCCTAAGGTCGGAGCGAGCTCCGCTTCGAAGTAAGGCTCGCCTGACTGGACGCAGTCGCAGATGCGGCGCTGATTGTCCGTCAAGGGGAAGTCCTCGGGAATTTCGTAAATCGACTGAATGTTCTGCTCTTCGAGAAGGTCGGCGCGCCACCCGCGAAGATGCGGCAATTGACCAACCCAACCATCGGGATGAGCGGGGGCGCAGAGATCGGAGAACGCACAGGCGAATGGCTTTCCGCAACAGACGCCAGGTTCAATTGGAGGGGCAACCTCCAGGCGGACAACTTCCCTCAACCTTTTGAGGTGTTCCGGCAGAGTCTTCTCGAACTCGGCGACGGATGGCCCGAGATCCTCGATAACGAAGAGGCATCCCAAATCGTAGGAAAGGCCGTCATAGACATAATCCCGGTTGAGGTGCATGAGAGCCACTTCACTGATTGCCAGGCCGCGGCCCTCAAGCACGTATTTCTGAATCGCCAAATCAGGGACATGGTAGTCCTTGACGGCGTTCGAAGACTTTACCTCGATCAGCGCCCAGCGATTGCCGGGCAGGCGCCTGAGGACATCGACCCGGATGCGGATGTCCTCGAACGTGAAGGCCGCTTCGAAGACAGCCGCGATGGTCGGATCAGCCAGCACCTGCCTGGTCTTCTCCTCGGCCTCTCTTTGGCGGGTGTAATCTTGGGCGATCAGCAAACCGCCCGGGAAGCGATTGCGGGCGAGGGCACCGACCAGCTGGCCCTGGTCCAAAATCGCCTGCTGTCCCTCGTCGACGTCCGCCAATTCCGGGGCATAGCAGTGAAGATAGAGTGCAAGTGGGCAGCGCAGCCCAAGCATGAAGCGCGACTTTGACAGCCGAGCCGGCCGGCCTTCTCGTCGCACCTCCCTGATCAGATTCCGCCCGAAGGTCTCTCCCGGTAACATTCTGCTTCCCTCCGCTGAACCTCGCCTTCAGCCGCTACGATAGCGCCCCGCTGGTCGGCCCGGCGAGCCTAAATTCCCTTTCTAACATCTATCAGACCGAAAACCTGACACAGGACCGGCTTTGCGACTGGATCTTGACCCAAATAGCGACAGAGCCTAGAAGTATCATCGGATCGTTCCGTACCGCGGAACGATGTTCGCGAAATCCCGGAGGAGATATGCAGCCCAGACGTGACCCCGATCAGAACTACGGTCAGAAGCTGATTCGGCTATTTGCGCTACTCTTCTTCTCGCAGCGACGTTATTCGCTCGGCGAGCTGGCCGAAAAGCTGAACTGTTCAAAGCAGAGTGTATTGCGGCTGATAAGGGACGTCGGGTCCAGCGTCGGCGTTCCGGTTGAAGAGGAAACCTCGGGTCGCCAGAAGTACTATCGAATTCGGGCAGAGCGCGTCAGTGGGGCGCTGCCCATGACTGACGAGGAATGGCGGCTTCTCGAAATGTGCGGCGTATTTGCGCGTCACCTCCTCGGCTCCGGTCTTTTTGCTGAGGCCGAGCAGGGACTTGTGAAAAGCAGGGCCTTGGTGAAGGGGGACGGCAGCGGGGCAGAGTGGGGGCAGTTTGCTGCGCTGCGGACAGGGACAATTGACTTCACCCCGCATGAGAAGACGATCAGGACGTTGATCAAGGGGATGGAGAAGAAGAGAGTCTGCCGGGTGACCTATCGGGCCGTTCTCGCCGATCGCCCCAAGCCGTTCTACGTCAAGCCGCTCAAACTCTTCGCCTACGCGGATTCCGTCTACCTGCTTGCTCGGATGGCGAAAAAGCCCGGCAAGCGGTATCGTGAGTCGGATTTCGACCCGATCCTCGCCGTTCACCGGATCCGGGACATCGAACTGACAGACACGCTTTTCGAGAGACCCAAAGCGTTTGACTTTGAGAAATCGTTCGGCAGGACGTTCGGACTGATCAAAGGGCAGCCATTCACGGTCGAAGTCGAGTTTTGGGACTGGGCGGCCGAATATGTCGCGGAACGCGTGTGGAGCACGGACCAGAAGATCAAGCAGCTTGCGACAGACCGAATACGACCCACATTCTCGTCGGCGTTTGAACCCGAAGTGCTTCGCTTTGTTCTGTCCTTCGGCGATTGCGCTAAAGTCCTCGCTCCGGATTGGCTTGTCAATAGAGTAAGGGAGACAGCGAAGAATTTAGGCCGATTGTACGCGCATTGACTCCTTGAGCTGTCCGCCGACCGGTTTTGCTTGGGCGAGTCATCCTCAGCTGATATCCTCCGGTGCGCACTTTACCTGGAGAATCAAGATGCACAAACTCTCAGATGTCTTCATGAACTGCCTCAAGTCGGGTTTTCTTGCCGGCATCCCAGCTGCAGTCAAAACGGGATCACGATTTGAATCTCGAGATTCGCGACGGTTACCTGAATATCTACTTCAAAGGGAATTCGCTTCTTAAGCTCAACGAGGTATGTCCGTCAAGCAAATACAAAGTCGAGGTCCACCCGGTCTTCTCAAAGGGGCTTAATCTCCCGCCGTACCTGGTGGACGTGTGCACTACTGACGCTTTCCTGGGCAACATACCCCAACTCAAGCAGAATCTGATAAACCACGGCAAGAGCTCACTCGAGATCGAGTACGAGCAGATGATCATTCGGGCCAACAATTTCGAACCGCGGAACAACACGGAATACTTCATTATCGACAGGCAATACACCAGGCGCGATGCGCGGTTCGATCTCACCGGCATCTGCTGGGATCGAAGTCGCCGCTGCAAGAACCAGGAAGTCGACCTATGCTTGATCGAGGTGAAGTTCGCTCTCAATCAGGACATCAAGAAGGTGCACGATCAATTGACCCGGTACTACCAAGCGCTGGAGCCGATTGCGGGGGAGATCGCGGAAGAGCATCAAACGATCTTTCGTCAGAAACTTGAATTGGGGCTCTATGACCAGAAGCCGGAACGTCTTGAAGCGATGAAAACTCTAACCATTTCAAAAGACTTCTCGCGGTTCCAATTCATCCTGGTTCTGGTCGACTACAACCCCCACAGCTCTAAACTGGACTTGAGTGAAATTCGGCGCCTTCCCTTTGCCCAACAGGTCAGAGTGTTCTTCGGCGGGCTGGCCATGTGGCAACAGAAGATGGAATCGCTGTGAGGTAAAGGAAGGGACGTCGACGTCTCCCATGTATTTAGAGCAGCTGCGCAAATTCTCTAAACCGGGCGACTGTCTGCGGAAGCTGCTGTCGAGCCAGAGTGTCCAAGTACTCTTCGACACTCTTCGGCGGTTTACGAAGGCTTTCCCGGTGACGTTTTGCCGCGCCGCAAACGGCACCCGGGGAGAGATCCAGCAAGTGAGTCAGGAAATCATCCGGGTGTTGGGTCTCGATACCGTATGGTTCGAGGCAGTCGACAGGGAAGTCATCGGTGTTGCACGTGACAATCAGATCTGCTCCGGCCCTGATCGCAGCCGCCAAGACATGGCGGTCACCGGGATCCGGGAGTTCGAGCCCCCCGACCAGAGCTTCATAGCCGGTTACCAGGCAGTCGAGAACATGAGCATTCATGAGGTTCTTGGTCCTGTCAAGCTGTTCTCGAGTAAGGTCAGGCCGCTTCTCAGGCAGGTTAGTGATCCATTCTTCATGGATACGGTCCGTCCACCGGGCGCGAAACAGGCCGGTCAGCGCTAGATGCATCAGGAGATCTCGAAGCGGAGCTGGGTAAAGCACGCAGGCGTCGTACAATACCGTGAAGGTCGCCATCTCAATAGCCCATATCCAGGTCTTGCGCTTGGGCGGCCACCTCGTCGAGTGCTTTAAGACGGTCTGATTCCATTCGCTGCTTATAAGCGATTACGTCTTTGAAAAGGACGCGTCGGTGGGTGCCGACCTTACGGCACGGAATCCGGCGCTCCTCTATCTGCTTAATAAGGAATGGTCGGGAGACACCCAACAGATCGGCGGCTTGCTGGGTGGTCAATTCCGCGTGGACTGGAATAAGCGTAACCGCGTTGCCGGAGGCCATTTCCGATAGAAGATCAATCAGAAGGCGCACAGCGGACCTCGGCAGAACAATCGTTTCGCCCCCCTCTGCAATCTGAACGCGCAAATCGTGCCGACGGTAGCGTGCAAGTCTGCGGCTCGATTCACGCGCTAGCTTGGACTCTTCCTCGGTCGGGGCAACCGGTTCAGTTATTGTCATTCCTGCCATAATCGCCTCTCTTGGCAAAACTACTTGAGATCATTCTATCGGATATTCGAAATAAACGCAACATAAGAAGCAAACGAAAACGCCACGCTACCGTGCTTGAGAGCTTTGCAGGGCATCTGTCGAGGTGTGCAATAGAGGGCGGTGCAGCCACTGAGTCAACCGCTGCCCCGGATAAGCGGACCGCCTATTCGGAGACGTGCGGCATACGGGGTGGAGCAGTCTGCCACATCAACGTCACTTCTTCCGGGGTTAATCCGTAAACCGCGTTCACGAGGTCGCTGATTCGCCGTTCAATTTCACCCAGTCGGGCTGTGCAGTTTCGCACGGGCGACACCAGGTCGTCGTAAGCCTGACGCAGGCTCCGAACAGCGGATGGACTCAGATGTCTTCCTTTACCCAGGGACTTCTTGATCTCGGCAAGGAAATCATCCGACGTGAGATCGGAAGGATCCTGAAGGCGTAACGTCGGTGTTTCGACACCGTGTTCGAGTCGCAGCCAGTCAAGCAAGTCGGAGACCGCGTGCCTTCTGACGGTCGCGATATTCATAGCCTTCGCTGACAGGTCCCCGAGTTGTTCTCGATGCTGATCTGATGGCGCGGCAATCGGCAGGTTCTCCATCCGAAAAGCGGCAGGGGAAAGAGCTTCGTCCTTCATGTGCGGCAAGTATCGCCAGTTGTGCCACCAAATCAGGGAAGAATTCAGGACCGCCAGAAGAAATCGGTCATTCCGAGACAGGAGGAACACCTTGTTGTTGGCGAACCTACCAGCGTCGTCGAGCGCGTAGCAGGGATGAAACTGAATTTCCTGGTAGACGATCTTTGGCTGGATGAACGCCTGGTAGTAAGCGCAGGAACGAAGTTCCCACCAGTGTCTCCCCTTGTCCTGCCGTTTGCGTAGCTGGGATTCAAACGGCTTCAAGTGCCCAAAGAGGCTGGAGTATTCCCGACGGAAAACCTCCTCCGCCTGGTCGCCTCGCTCAGCCCACGGCCAAGGTCGGTTTTCGCTCGACTGCAGCACGATCATCCAGAGGCCCGCCCAGGCCGGGCTCCACCGCTCGATATCTTACCGCGCAGGTAAGGCTTGATGATTTCCGCGCATTTCGGGTCGTCGGCAATCAGGCGATCCCGTGTCTTCGTGTCGATGAGGAAGGCCTCGTTGAAGCCGGTTAGAATACCGCGGTAAGGCTTCACCGTGGCGTATTCCCTTAGAGGCACACCCCGTTCGCGGATCTTCTCGAGAAGCGCTGCTACCTCAGGCGGCTCCATTTCCCATGGCTCGGATCCGAGACTCGTTCGCAGCACATTGAAGCCCTCTGCACGGATCTGCTCTGATAAGTCGTGGATCCGAAGTTGCTCCCGCGGAATAACACAGACTCGAGTGTCTTCGGGCGGGAATACATCAGCCGGGCGACGGACCACGATGATGCAGGGAAAAACGTCAGCGTCCTCGAAAATCTGTTTGGCGTGCCCGAAGTCGACGATCGATTCCACCCATGCCCGTTCGGAGAACATACGACGGAGCGGTTCGGCGTACCCAGCCCTGAGCCATTTGTTCGTGACAATCAAGGAAAGCCGGCCGCCAGGTTTCAACAACTTCTCGAGACCCAGCTCGTAGAAGTAGACGTACAGGTCAGCCATACCGTGAAAGCTTCGGTACTGCGCCTGAAGGTAGGGCTTGATTGCCGAGAGGAGCTCCTGCCGGACGTAGGGCGGGTTCCCGATCACCACGTCGAAGCCCCGCGCAGAGAAGATCTCCGGGAAAGCGGATAACCAACTGAATGCCTTTGGATCAACGGCTGTGTCATCAATCAGACTGTTGCCGCAGCGGATGTTGTGATCGAGAGTTGTGAGAACCTTGCCCTTCTGAGCCGTCTTGATCCAGAGACTGAGGCGACAGATTTCGACCGCTTCCTCGTTCAGATCCACCCCATACAGGTTCTTTTCGAGAATCGTCCGGTCCGGGTCGAAAAGGCGCGGGCCGCGGAGGTCCGCCAAACGGGCATTGCAAAGCTGGTAGTGCGTCAATAAATGATCGAAGGCCTCAATCAGGAACGCGCCGCTCCCACAGGCCGGGTCGACGACTTTGACATCCTCCAGTTGGGCCTGCCAGGCTTCCCAGAATCGGACCAGGGCTTCGCGCTGCGACTTACTCAAAGCCTGGACATCGTATGCCTCCGGATCCTCGAGGGCTGTCCGCCCCTTACCGGGTGCCTCGGAATAATGAGCCTGTCGGAGAGCCTCCTGTTTCTCACGGAGAGTAGCGCCAAGCGTCTGACCGACGATACAGCGTGTAATGAATTTAGGAGTGTAGCTAATGGGTGTAGCTAATGGGGACGCTGACTAAGAATTAGAACCGGAAGAGACCTTTTGCCAACGATTTAGAGCGATACCCGCGTTCACGACAAGTCAGTTCTCGCCGTGGCAACGATCTACTGCTTGGCCAAAGTCGGACTACAGACTTCGACTCGACCACAATCAGGTGCCACTTTGCCACTTCGGAAGTGACTCCCCGCTGCGACGCCGGTCGGGTTCTCTCGACCGAAGATTGACGGGCCGGTATTCTTAAAGTGAAGGTCGCTATGAAGAAGGCTCTAGTGTGTGGCGGGTGGATTCATCGGAAGTCATTTGGTAAGGCGGCTGAAAAATTCACCGTTACCCCAAGAGTCCGGGACCCGCGAAAGTCTCTCGTGAGTGAAAGCGGCCACGGCCTCCTGCCGCGCTTCCTCGACGATGTCAGGCAGGGGGTCTTGTTGAAGGAGGCGGCCGAAGCGGTGGTCGTAGTAGCGGGCCAGGGCGTAGTCCAGTCCTGTCTCGTCGCCTCTCCGGTAGCCCGTGTACAGGACCCGGTTGGTTATAATTCCTAGCCAGCGTTCCCCTTTCCCCATCAGAAATGCACTTGTCACGAACCCTATTCTTCGGATCTCATCGATAAATGAGTACCAGGCTGTTCCCAGAATTCGTACTAATCTGTGCGGTCCCTGGCTGTCATCTGGAGCAACGCTGGCCGCTGTTATCGCCCTATTGTCAGGAGAATGACGACTGATACCCAGAAAACGATCTTCATGAATGAACGCACGTTCCTCGTTGCAGGCCAAGCCTGTAGGAGACCAGCTACGATAAGGGGAAACAGCACGGTTCGACCGAGGGTGTAGCTAATCACTTCTTCCTGAGAACTAAACTCCTTCTTCTGGAGGAAGTTGGGCAACGCAACCAAGAAGTTAAAAACAACGATCAGGACGGCAAGAATTGTGTAAGGTACTGCTGACCTTTTCTCCATACGTTTGCTCCGCGGTCTATGCAACGATGTGACTCGAAGTCGGAAACGGCGGACACCTTGCGCCGGTGGTCCACCGGCCGACATATCACGCACGCCACCCAAACCGGCGTGAAAGAACCTTTAAGTGCCATGTGATCCGGAATCGCCACCCGTGCCTGGCTCAAGCATCAGAATTTGACATTGCCCGTTCTTGCGCTTGGCGAAGTCAATGGCGAAATGTTTGCCCTGAACGAGACAGCGGAGTCTTATCAGGTTCTGACTCTCGTCTCTAGTGAACCCATCCATGAACAGAGAATTAATGGGAATTCAGGTCACCCTAACCGCGAATTCTGGTGAGAACTTCCTCGCCTTTACCGCGGTCATTGTTTCAGTACTACTGGGGCTCGATTTACGTCGTGAAAGTCAATGCCCATGTCGAAGAAGAAACGGTCCATACCCAGAACCTCTATAGTGTGCCCTTCTTCTCGGTGGATCGGATACAGTTGGACCAGATGAATTGTTCTGTCCGACAGGTGCATCGTTGAGTCATCTTTGTCGAGAAGCGAGTTGGTAAAGATTAGAAAGCAACTCATAAGGGATTCACTGGATACCGGCCGCCAAAATCCAGGATCGTCCCACACTCAAAAAGCAGCTCATTCCTGCAGCGTGCTGCAATGTCCCCCAAAGCGAGAGGCCACGAGGGATCTAGGGATTTTACGGAGATGACCAGCTCTGGTCGACCTAGTTTCCATTCAGCCTTCTCGATGCTCGATAGACCAAACGTGAAGGCAGTTTGTTGATCCTCTTCCGGGATGTTGGCATAGCTGAAGACTATGAGTTGAGGGGGATCCTCACGCCCGATGATCTGGTAAATCTGCTTCGGCTGCTGCCCAGTAAGCTCATCAAGGATGGCCAGATATTGTTCTAGCGCTGAACCTGAACGCATTCCTGTTCTTTTTCGGGAGCGATCCTGTGCAGAAAAGAACAGCCTCAAAAACCGGCTGTCCCGTGTCAAGGGCCTTTATTATCTCGCGTAAGGGGGAGCCGGTTAGGCGCCGAACCGCGGAAATCGTCGCGGTCCGCTGGCTCCCATCTGAAGTGATGACAAGTGCGATCCCAGACGTAAAACTGGCGGTGGATTTGACCTTGGTCAATTACGGACCACTGGCAAGTCACTCGCTGCCTCGCTCATACCCAAAGTATCTACGGAGCAGTTCTGTGAAGCGTGGTTCGACAGTTCGGTGTACGTTTCCACGCGGATCGACTTCTACGACACGATAGGAGTCAGCCAGATCAAAGCCGAAGCAGTAGCCTTGAAAGTCGTCACCAAACAGCAGTACGGTGGCAAGGGAAGAGCTGCCACGCGGGTACACCTGCCAAGGCGAAATCAGCCCGCTGTAGAGCTGTAGTGACCCTAAATCACCGTAGCCAACGTCCATTAAGAACTCTAGATAGTCCTCCGGAACGCCCGGGTACTCCGCGCGCAGCACCTGCGCTTCCATCTCTGACAACTTGGTCAACCTGTCTGCTCCCTCAATTCTCTGCTTTATCTGCTCAAAATGACTCATCATCTCAGTCTCATTTGTTCATTCACTGATAACTCCAGCATTCATGCCGGGTAAAGCGGCCCTTTTCATCCTGAACCAGGCAACGGAGTCTGATCAGGTTTCGTCTCTCGTCCCAGATGAACCCTTCTATGAACTGAAAATTAAGCAGACGTCGAAAGTAAACCAGCTCGACGAACCGCTCGCTGACAAGTGTCCACCCGGTCAGACAACTCGGAAGGCAGAAATCGGTGTCTTCCAGCCCCACTGGTTCAAACGCGAGTCTCTCAAGCGAAATAACCTCGCCGCTGTCGCAAAGCTTACACCGGGGGAATACACCAAAGACCGCACCTGCCTCGGATGCCAATCTCGCGATTCGCGGCTCTGGATAGGCAAAGAAGAACTCATCCGTTCCCGAAAGGAAAACAGCCCCTTTCCTGAAAGAGCAACGTACAGGCGTATCAGAAAAGGTAAGGCCCTTTAAGTCGGCCTCAATCCAGGCCAATCGGAATCGATTACTGACTATGTAGCAGGCCGAAAAACCGTACGCGATGTCGCCGATCCGTTTACCCGTAAATTTGATCTTCTTTGCTTCCAACACCACCTTGGCCCACACTCCCCTCCCGCAGAGGGGACAACGAGGCAAGTCGCCGAGATCGAAAGAACCCACGGGAAGGACGGCGGAGTAACCGTGCTTCTGTACCTCGCGACGGGACACGTCCCAAGTGTCAAGCAAGAACCGTTTCATTTAGCCGAACTTCTGTTCAGTTTTAGAGTAAACGCGTCTCTCACTCCTCAAACGAAGAAAAATCCAAACCGAAGGCACGTAATGTGGCCTGTCTAGCTTCCACAAGGCGCACGGCGTTCTGGCCGACAAAAATCGAATGCTGTCCGACTCGGCGGCGCAAGCAATAACTTTTAATGACCGCACACATTTGGGTGTAGAGATTCCGAAGTTCCTCTCGCGGTTTTCTCCACTGTTCGCTTCTCCAATCGAATACCTCGCCAGGATAAGTTAGAATTCCGCTAGCCAGTCGAGTAACGGATCCTTCCTGGTAGCAGGCGGGCAGCGTCAGGTCGAGTGATTCGCCAAGAGCCGCGTGAAATCGGTACATTCCTCGTCGAGGCCCGATTTCTTGGCGTTCAAAATATCGTGCCCTTAGCTCAGCGTCCGCGGAGAAGATGTACAGCCTGCGCCGATTGGAAAGCAAGTTTTTCACCTCCTCAGTGACACTTCTGAAGACTTCTGCCTCCGGCGTTTCGTACCATCTGTCTGGAATCAGAAGAACGTCTCGTCCTTCAACGAAACCCCGCAGAATACTCCACGAATCTTCCCAGCTAGCCCAGAAGTTGAATTGTGGCATCGTTTCACGTTTTGAACCGGTGCTTTGTAATCCAAGACGGCGGCCGTATTGCCGGTACGTCCAATCTATTCTGAGAAGGTGTACTTAATTTGGACGCGATAAAGGGTATGCTAAAGAGCAAAATCCGCTGCCATCCGCATCGCGGAGAAGGCAAGGTACTCCGGCGATGGGTTCGGGTCATTGGCTTCCGGTCCGGCTAGCCACGCGTCAATCAGGTCTTCATGACTCTCAATTAACCGCTTCAGCTCTCTTATGGACTCGGGAGGCGCCTTCCTCAACATGTCATCGCGAATCAGGTCGTCGCCTACTCCCCCACAATTCGGCGTAAGGGATCAAGTGACGCAGTCCTTCGGGGACTTTTGCCGGATTGAGATGAATCTCCGGACGCTTGTCTCCGACCAGATCGTACTTTTCCCTCAATTGGGCAACCGAAAGAATCTCGTATCGCTCAGCATTCATAGCAAACCGGGTGCCTCAGCGCCACGGGGGACCGATCACCGCGGGATGCTTGACACGATTGCAATCTTGAAGACCAGGCGCACGACTCCTGCCTTCGGGAACAGCCAAGACATTTACCATCTGGACAAGCTAGTCTCCCTACCGAATCGAAAGGGGGTAGTTTGTCCAAGCGGGTTCTTTTTGCCTGCTTTCAGCATGGCAGTCTGAATCGTCACATCTAATATCGGATAGTCAGTTCCGTCGGTCTATGCCATCGCCTTTTTTCGGCTCTTCACTTGCCTGTAAGGATCCATTTGCTCACGTCTCGCAGGTCAAGGATCATTTTTCGACGGAACCATCTCCCTTTGGCAAACAGACAAGAAGCCCGTGCTCGGCGAGAGTCTGTCTCACTGCTTCTGTTTGCGATGGTTCGACAAGCCAAGACCACAGGTCACTCTCGAGCTGTCTGAGACAACCCCTCGACGGCGAGGTCGCAATCCAGTCGAGCAGATTTAGTGAACCAACTTGAACACTGAGATGAAGGTCAGTCAGCCAGTTTTGCGGAAAAACATCCCGCAAAGAACCGCTCAGGAAGGACCGCTTGTCAATATCATCGTTGAACCACCTCGAGATCTCCTCCGCCTCGCGTCTTTCCTCTTCCGAGTACCCTAACCCGCTCGTCATACCGTAGGCGAAGAGGACCGGACCTCTCTCCAAGTGGCGTCTGTACGCAATCCCGTATTTGAAAGGAAAGCAGCGACGGAAGAGCACCGCTAACTCGTCAAGGAACTCTGAGTCGTAGCCCCGCACTGTCTCGTCAAACCCAAACA
>DAOTAI010000028.1:0-21293 GCA_035593865.1 Acidobacteriota bacterium | reverse complement strand
AGCCTTGCTCCTGTCTCCCAAATGTTCCGCCTTCCCTCCTGCATAGCATCTACGCCTACGCCGCTTCAGGACAAACAGCGAGCGCCTGTTTTAGCGCTCATGTCCCCTGTTGCTGACACCTGCCTGCCTCGAGCTTTCCCGATCAGAACTCGTACTTAAGCGAGAACTGCATCTGACGGGCACCAGCAGCGGAGGTGATCCGGCCGAAGGTCAAGTTAGGGACGTTTGTGTCCGGGTTGTTGAAGTTCGTGTGGTTCAAAGCATTGAACATCTCCCAGCGAAACTGTATACGATCGGACTCGAGCAAGCCGGGGAAGAAGTTCTTGTAAAGGGCAAAGTCCACGTTAAACGCACCCGGGCCAATCAGGATGTTCCGCCCCGCGTTGCCAAAGGTGTAATCCGCCGGCTTGACAAAGGCAGCTGTATCGAACCACTTGGCGATGCTGCGCTGATCATCCGGCAGACTGCCGTCTGCAAGACGATGAGCCCGCGGCTGATCCCCCAGCCAGCCCCCAAGATTGAGGTTCTGCCGTCCCCATACCGTCATGGCTCTCCCGCCGTTCGCCGCCACGATGGTTCCCATTTCCCATCCGCCCAGCAACCAGTTTGCGTATCCGGGCAGGTCGCTGAGCCACTGGCGGCCTTGACCAAAAGGAAGATCCCAGATTACCGATGTGACCAGCCGGTGGGCCATGTGCCCCGAGGAAAGGCCCTTCTCGGCGCCAAGGATGTCCAGCGGGTTCTGGTAGTAAGGATACTTGTCATTGTCATCGGTGTAGGCATCGGTGATCGACCGGCTGAAGGTATAGCTGCCGCGAAGATACAGACCTGCGGAATACCTTCTTTCAACCTCGACCAGTAACCCATGGTAGGTGTCGTTGGACATGGGGTAGGTGACCAGAACCTGGGCCCAGTCTCCGCCCAAGGGGCGCCTCTGTTGAACAGGAGCAGGATCAGGCGTAGGAGGCTGATTGATGTCGCGTTTCTTGGCCAGTTTGGTCGCCTTTGATCCGATGTACTGGACTTCGAGAATCGTCTCGGGCAGGATCTTTTGCTGGATTCCCAGCGACCACCGCCCCACGTAGCCTCGCCGATCAGCTCGCGTGATGCCATAGGCTTGCAGGCCATAAACCTGGCTTCCCTGGTAGCTGTCGGGGAAGGGGTTGCTCCAAGTCAGGTTCGGTGAAGCGGTATCGCCGACGTAACTGAAGACCCGACTGTACGGCGGGTTGTAGGGGAAATACAGCCAGGTATCGTAACCCATCTGGGTGTAGTAAATCCCGGCTCCCGCGCGAATGGCCGTGTCGTTGTGGTTGAACGGCCGGTAAGAGAAGCCGAGTCGGGGGGCAAAGTTGTTCCAGTCCCCGTCCACCAGGCTGTACCCGGACGTACCCGGCGCCGGCATCAGATCCCCCTTGTCGGGGTCGAAGGCCCGGCTTTTGCCGTAACGATCGGTGGGCGGCGAGGCGTACTCCCAACGTAACCCCAGGTTTACGGTCAAGCGATCGGAAACCCGCCAGTCATCCTGTCCGTAGAAAAACCAGTTGGTAGTGCGCAAGTTCGCTTCGGTCAGAGTATCCCCTTTGCCGACGGCGGTTGAGTCCATGTAGCCAAGGAGGAACTGCGGAAGCCCAAAGCCGCTGGTGCCGGTGGCAGCCCCGGTAAATGTAAAGGCTCCTTTCTTCCAAAGCGGAACCTGCTGCTGTTCCTGAATGCGCTGGATATTAGTCCCTACCTTGAAGGCGTGTTCACCACGTTTGATGACCAGGTTGTCAATCCATTCAAACGCATTTTGAGTCTTATAGTTAGGCAAGGAATGCCCAGTCCCGAATCCAGCAAATCCGCCTGAAATTGTGACATTCGGGTAACCGCTGAAGCGGGGATCACGGGTAACCTCCGGTACACCCAGGTCAGCAGCGATGGTATTCCCGGTTTCACTCGTGACAACCGCCTGAGGGAACCGGGTGGCGCCGAATCGAAACTCGTTTATTACAGACGGGCTGAATCCGTGCGTGTAGCCCAGAGCGCCAGACTGGTTAGTGAACAGAACCTGATAGGCGTGATCCGGTATGATCGGAACATTATCCGTTCCCAGATCCTCCCAGATATAGCGGGCAAAGAGCTGATCGTTTTCCGAGAGACTGTGATCAACTCGGATCAGGAACTGGTCTTTATCATCGCGATTCGCGCCATTAACCCATTTGTTGTTGAACGGGTCGGTCGGGTCGAAGCGATCAGGCTTGGGCCAGTGCGTTGCCAGGCTCTTGGAGACGGGATGAATCCGGTCAGGCGGGATAATATTCCCGGGAAAGGGTTGCTTGGTAACGGGATCGAGAATCGGGTCGGGATAGTAAGAGAAGTCGCCGGCGAGCTCTGCATCTGTCGGCACCCGGGTGATCCCGCTTGCATACGTGCGAATCCGGTACCCCTCAAAAGATCCAAAGAAGAAGGTCTTGTTCCTGAAGATCGGTCCACCCAAGGTAGCGCCAAAGGTATTACGGCGCAGCGCCGGCAGTTCGTACTTTTTCCCGTTTACTGTGCCGGGCGTGAAAAAGTTGCGGGCATCGAAGATCTCATTGCGCACGAACCAGAACAGCGAACCGTGAAAATCATTGGTCCCGGACCGAATGGCCGCGTTCACCACCCCGCCGGAGAGCTTGCCGTACTCGGCCTGGTAGATCCCTTTCTGGATGGAGAATTCCTCGATAGCATCAACGGAAGGCTTGAGATAGGCGAGGTTGCCACTCCAGAGGGCGGTTTCAATGCCGTCCACCTGGAAAGTGCTATGTTGGCCGCGCTGCCCGTAGACGCTGCCGATGTTGTAGCCGGTCGGCACCACGCCGGCCGTGAGAGCGGCCAACTGGGTGTAATCCCTGCCGTTGAGCGGCAACTCCTTGATCAGGACCCGCGGAACGACGGCCGAAGTGGAGGCGGTGTCCGTCTTGACCAGAGCGGCCTCCGAAGTCACGGTCACCGCATCGCTGACCTCGCCCACCTCCAAAGTAATGTCAAAGCGGGCCGTTTGGCCGATCTGGAGCATTGCCCCCTGGATCACCTGGGACTTGAATCCGGCCAACTCGGCCGTAATCTGGTAGCGGCCGATAGGCAGAGGCGTTACAAGATAATCACCGATTTCGTCCGTAATCTCCACCTTGGTCAAACCGGTGTCGATATTCACTACCTTCACTGAGACACCGGGAATCGCCGCGCCACTGCTGTCGCGGACTTTCCCGACGATGCTTGCGGTGCTTCCAGTCTGGGCGAATAGCAGTGTGGACAGGAAGGGCAAGCTGACGAGGCATAACCCCACAAACGGAATACGTCTCATGACTCCTCCTGGTCTAGCTTCTGGGCTGGGATGCAATCGAAGGCTTCACGCCTCCGAATCGAATTATCCCGGCCAACCAACGCCGCTGTCAAGCTGTTTTTGCACGGACAGCAAAATTTTCCCCATTTGTGCCTGAGTTTTCGTCCGCTTAATGCGGTTTTCTTATAAAGTAGCCTCAAAAAGGGGGGCAACCTTGCTTTCCAGCGAGACAATGCAGTAAACTCCGGATCATGACTACGGCCTCGAGCGGTGCTCCCGGACGCCTGGTCTGGCGGTTGTTCGTTAGGTTAGGGTGTTTTGCCGTTGTTGTTGTCGGTGCCTCAGGGTGGCTGGCCAGCCGGGATTCGCCTCAGAAGCTGGAGGATCTCAGACAGGAGGAGGCACAAGACTACTACCAGAAGTGGCTCAAAGAGGACGTGGTCTATATCATTACCGCCGAAGAGTCCGCCGTCTTCCGGAAGTTGACCACCGACGAAGAACGCGAGCAGTTCATAGAACAGTTCTGGAGAAGGCGGGACCCTGACCCGTCGACCGCGATCAACGAATTCAAGGAGGAGCACTACCGCCGCATTGCCTATGCCAACGAGAACTTCCACTGCGGTTTGCAGGGCTGGGTGACCGATCGGGGCCGAATCTACATTACTTTCGGCCCTCCCGACAGCATCGAGCGGCAGGCCGAGGGATCTCCGTATATCCGACCGCTGTCCGAAGGGGGCGGACGCACGACCACCTTCGCCTTCGAGAAGTGGTTCTATCGGCACATCCCCGGAGTAGGCGACGGCATTACCATTGAATTCGTCGACCCGGAAGGTACAAATGAATTCAAGATGGCGCGCCATCCCGCCGAAAAGGACGCCTTGCTGCACGTAACCGGCCAAGGGAAAACAGCGTTTGAAGAAATGGGACTGGAGGACCGGTTTGGACGCATTGCCGAGACCGTGTACGGTCGCTCCCTTGACGGCATGGAGGGCGCCTCGCGTGCCGGGGCGTTCCGCAATCCTCTCCGGGCCCTGCAGGAGTACGTAAAACTCCAGCGACCTCCCCAAATCCAGTTCAAGCATCTGGAACAGCTGGTAACCAGCAGGCTCTTCTACTCGGACCTTCCCTTCACCGTGGTGACCGGAGCCGAACGCGCTACCGACGAGTTTTGCCTCATACCCCTCACCGTGTTCCTCGACAACTCGATATTGGCATTCAAGCAAGAATCGACCTCAAGGTACCCCGCCGCCCGCGTCGAGATCTACGGGCGGGCGGAGACCCTGGGCCGCCAAATCGCCTATGAGTTCGAAGACACGCTGACGGCTTTCGCGGACCCCGCGGCCGGCCAGGCGTTCTCCGTGTACCAGAGGAAACTTCCGCTCAAGCCCGGGCGCTACAAGGTGGTCATCGTTCTGAAAGACACGGGGTCAGAGAAGGTCGGAAAGAAGGAGGTGCTGGTGGTAGTCCCCGATTTCAGTGCCAAGAGGCTTCAGATTTCTCCCCTGTTGCTCTCTGAAATGGTTGCACCAGCCGACCAGAGCCAGTCGCCCGCCGACCCGTTCGTCCTGAGCAACGGGTGGAAGGCCTTTCCTTTGGCGGACGGCCGGGCCTCCTCGGGGACCTTGTTCGTTTATGCCGAGCTTTATCATTCGAGCGTGGACGTTGCCACCCAAAAACCGCTGGTCCGACTGCATTCCTGCCTCAGAGGCAACGGGGTAGAAGTCTGCGAAGAGCTGACCGAGAATTCGCTGGCTTGGCTGGGCAAGAAAATGACGGTGATGAAGGCCTTCAAGATAGAAGGGCTGCCGAGCGGCAAATACGATGTCGAAATCCAGGCCGAAGACTCCCTCACGGGTCAGAAATCGATGGAAAAGGCTTCGTTCCAAAGACCCTAGGCGCCGGCCTACCTATACCTTGAAGTTCTGCAGCAGGCGCTGAGCTGCCATCACGGCAGCTCCGCGGGCCGCACTGTCGTCACCCAGCGAAGAAACAGTCACTGTCAGGTCTCTCACCGACTGCTGTACGGCCCGCTCTCGAAGCGAGCGAACCACGGTATCGAGCAGCAGGTTCCCGGCGACTTGGGCCAATGTCCCCCCCAGCACGATCTTGGCCGGGTTCAGGAGATTGACGACATCGGCCAGGGCGGTTCCGAGGTGAGTGCCGGCTTGGGACAAGACTCGGTTAGCCAGCTTGTCACCCTGCTCAGCGGCTTCTACGACCACCTCGTAGGTGAGGCTGCCGTTCAAGCGAGACAGAGTCGATGTGACACCCTGTTTCAGCGCCGAGCCGACAGCATCAAGTATGGCTTTGCCAGAGGCGTAGAGCTCCAGGCAGCCTCGGTTTCCGCAATAACACAGATCACCGTTTTCATTGATGCTGATGTGTCCTACTTCCCCGGCAAAGCCCCCCTTTCCCCGACACAGCTGACCGTTCACGAAAATGGCCGCCCCGATTCCCATTCCTAGCGAGACATAAAACAGGTCCCGAACCTGGTTCCCCCCTGCGAACAGCCATTCGGCCACTGCTGCAGTGCGGGCGCTGTCTTCCACGAGGGTACGCAAGCCCTGCGCGTCCTCGACCATCTTTTGAAGAGCCACGTCGGCCCAGCCGGGCGTGCGGGGAAAAGAAACCAGGCCGTGCTCGGGATCGATCAGGCCGGACACGCAGATGCCTATACCTTTGATCTTCTGGTCGCCTTGCCGCAGCCGGCTAATTCCTTCGTTGATCTGGCCGGCCAAATCCCGTCCGTCCCGAAAAGCCTGAACTCTACAGCGCTCCAGCTTCAGGACGTTGCCCAGGCAATCGGCCACCAGAAAACGCTGGCTGAAGCTCCCGATATCGATTCCAATGAAATGAGCTATATCGGGGTTGACCTGGAGAAGAACGCGGCGCCTGCCTCCTCGGGACGCTCCGAACCCGGTCTCGACAACGAGACCCCGGCCCTCCATCTGCCGGACTACGGAGCCCACGTAGCTCGGACTTAGCCCCGTCTCCTTGACCAGCTCGGTTCGAGACAGAGGACCCCTCTGACAAATCAAATCCAGAAGCATCGACCGGTGCGATCTCTTCATTTCCTATCCTCGAGGCCCGTCCAACAGAATCGGTGCGGAAAGGCACTATAGCACAAAGGCCCCTGCCCTTCAGCCCCGACTCTTTGCCCAGCGTGCCAGGGAGCGAAGAAGCTCGTCGGTGGCCACGTCATACCCCAGGAACGAGACTCCGTCGGAACCTCCAGCCAACGCCGCTTCGGCAAGACGCTCCACCTCCTCCGGCCTCGTCGGCCCATAGAGGCGCATGCTGGTCGTGATCGGCACTCTGCCTTCCGCCGAAGCCACCGCCCGCTGGGTTTCGAACCTGACAACGTCGGGATCGAAGTGGACGACGCAAAGGATTGCGTCCAGAACGTCCCGATACTTCTGGTAGCTCTGCACCGTCAACCAGGACCGCGGCGAGGTCATGTCGTGACCCACGTGACAAGGCGGAACGAAGGCTGCCTCCACCCGCACATCGGGGCCCACGCCTTTAGCGACAGCCCGAATCTCCGCGACGAACTCGACCGCGGTCTCGAACCGGAACTGCAGCATCTGGTAGATCAGAGGCTCCTCCAGCAACAGCAGTGGAATTTCAGTGTCTCCGACCAGCTGAGCCTCCTGAGCAGCGACCAGATAAGGAGGGACGTCGAGCGAACGCCGGGCAATTTCTAGGCAACGACGACGAACCGCCTCCAGATCCAAATCCGAGCGGGCCGCCCGGGCCTGGCAATGAGAACAAAAGCAGAAACTGCCAACCGTGCGAAGAGGCGGATCGAACAAGCCGTTTTGCGCCCTCAGCTCCAACTGAGCCTGCGGGATCTTGTCAAGCATAATGCCCTGAATCGGGTACCTGCAGACCAGTTCCCGTACCATCGCGGCACGGTACTTCCGGACTTCCGGGTTGTTGTAGCAGAAAAAGAGGCGGTCGTGCGATCCGAACAGATTGACGACGGCCAGTTCCGGGCGCTCCTGGACAAGCAGGCTGCCTGCGCACATAGGGACTAGCGCCAGGAAATCGACGCCCTCGGACGCGCAAGCTGCCGTCAACTGCGCCACCAGATCACCTGCGCAGTCGAGGCTGCGCCGGGGCTGGAGCGAGCAGTCCGCGTAAAAAGAAGGGTCCGGCTCATAAAAGACCCGATCCGCTTCCAGGGAGTAGATGCCGCACTGCGGATAGCGTCTGAGGATAAGCCGGTACCCATAATAAAGACTTGTAAAGAACAAGAGAGAATTGGCACCGGCCGCCCGGAGGCCGGCCGCCACGGCCGTCGCCTCCTCGCCCGGGGTGGTCGGGCCAAAGATGGACAGGAGTGTTCTCATGTTAAAGCTCCAATCGGCGGAGCAGGCTGCCTCCCTCTCCTCAGGTCGCAGCCCTCCGTCAGGGGCTATTCTTGGCGAGGCTCGGGTCGCCTGTCAAGGATTAATGCACGAACCGAATAAAGCTAAGCCGATCGGTACCACTGTTCGGCTTTCTTTATAGCTTTACTTTATAAAGTTTTCGGAGTTATACTCGCCCCGACTGCAACTTCTGTTCAGGTACGGACAGCGGGTTGAGCAGTCAAGCGCAGTGGGCGCCTTTAGTTGACTGGAGATCGAAGACAACATCGCGGAGGATTCAACGCATGGCAAAGCTGGCTCTGAAAGGTGGAGACCCCGTCCGGAAGTGTCCGTTCCCACAGTGGCCCGAGGTCGATGCAGACGACGAGAAGGCAGTCGCCGCGGTGGTCCGCAGCGGAAAGTGGTGGATGTACAGCTACTCCGCCAGAGAACTGGAATCGGGAGCAGCCCAGGGCGGATCCCGCGTCGAAGCCTTCGAGGCGGCTTTCGCCGAGTTTCAAGGGGTGAAGTACTGTCTGGCGACGACCAGCGGTTCGGGTGCGCTCGAGATTGCCTGCCGGGCAATCGGGCTGCAGCCGGGCGACGAGGTGATCACGACACCATATACGTTTATCGCGTCAAGCTCCTGCATCCTCAACGCCTGCGCGATTCCCGTCTTCGTCGATATTGACCCCGAAACCTACAACCTGAACCCCTCCTTGGTCGAGAGCGCGATTACCAAGCGAACCAAGGCGATATTGCCGGTCCATTTCGGCGGCAACATCGCTGACATGACCCGCCTGTCAGCAATCGCGAAACTGTACGGCCTGCGAGTCATAGAGGATTCGGCCCAAGCTCACGGCGCCTCGCTCGCCCTGAACCAGGGAGCTGGAGGGCTGGGTGATGTCGGGATCTTCAGCCTGCAGCAGTCCAAACTGCTGACCTGCGGCGAAGGCGGAATGGTAACCACGAACAACCCCGAGCTGGCAGAGCTGGCCTGGTCCTTGAGACACTATGGCCGTGAAAAAGAGGGGCTATGGTACGAGCACTTCCGGCTCGGCTGGCACTACCGTATGACCGAGCTCCAGGGCGCCCTCCTGCTCGCTCAACTGGCCAAGCTGCCGGCCCAAAACGAGAAGCGCGAACGCAATGCCCGGTGTCTTAATGCCCTCCTGCACGGCCTCCCGGGGATCCAGCCGAATCGTTTGAACCCGGAGACTGAAAAGCCAGCCTTCTACCTCGTCATACTGCGCTACAACCGTTCCGCCTGGGACGATTTGAACCGGGATCTCCTGTTGAAAGCACTGCAGGCGGAAGGTATCCCGTGCTCAGGCGGCTACAGCTTCCCATTGTATGAAAATCCGCTGTTCACCAGCATTGATTTCAACGGCGCTTATTCCCCATTCCGCATGGGACGGGAGCGACCCGTCGACTTCTCGCAATACCGGGGTTCTTGTCCGGTGGCGGAAAGAGCTTGCCGAGAAGAGGCCATCTGGCTGACGCACAACCTCTTCCTGGGCAACGAGGAAGATGTGAGGGACATCGCACGGGCTTTTGAAAAGGTCTACGAAAACAGGCGTGAGCTGCTCGAGGACGAAGGATGAGGGTCGGATACGCGTTCCGTGATATCACCCCTTCGCCCGGGTTGACTCTGAGCGGCTTTGCCGCCAGATGCAATCGGGCCTGTGACGGCGTAGACGATCCGATCGAGGTCCACGCCCTGGCGATCAACGGTAATTCCGATTCGACAACTCTCGTAATCGTTTTTGACCTGCTGGGTCTAGGCCCGGAACTGACCACCCGGCTTCAGACCGCAACCGAGCTTGCCGTCCGCCGCACACTTCCCCGGCTGCGCACGATCCTCTGCTGCACTCACACCCACAGTGCCCCGGCCACGGTCAAGTTGCTCGGCTGCGGGGTAGCCGACGCCTCCTACTGGGAATTTCTCGAGAAGGCTGCGGTGGAAGCCGCCCAGGAAGCCTTGGCTAATCTCTGCCCCGCCCTGGCCAGCTGCTCTTCGGTATCCATGGCTGGACTGAGTTACAACCGCCGGAAAGTGCTGGCAAGTGGCCGGGTGGCCATGACAGCCGATCCTGGAGAAAAGGTTTTGAAGTGCGGCCCGACCTGGGACAAGGCGTTATTGGTCCGCTTTCAAAAGTCAGGCGGCCAGCCGCTGGCGGGGATCATTTACTGGGCGGCGCATCCTTGCATGGTTTGTACGCTGAAAGTCACCGCCGATTACCCCGGGGAAGTGAGGAGATCGCTTGGCCGCAGGCTCGGACTCCCCTTCCTCTTTCTGCAGGGTCCCTGCGCGAACTTGAATCTCCCTTTTCGTGAGATGACCCGGGCCGAGATGCTCGAGAGCGCCGGCAAGATCACTGAGCGCCTCGCCCATGCGGTTTGGACACCGCCGGCAGACGGCTGGGCAGTCAAGCATGCGGCGGACGCGCTTCCCCTCGACTATGCTCGACGAGCCGAAGCCGCCGAGTTGCGGGCCATCCGAGACGGAATGACCGAAATTGCGCGAACCGGCCAAGGTCCGGAGTCGACGCTGCTTCTGTTAAAAAATATCCTGAACGTGAAGCCGGACCTCGAAGTGGACCCCTCGCTTCTCCAGCACACGGCTGCAACTCTGGCTGACTGGGCTTCCCAAATCCTGGAAAGCCCCGGTGAGAACCGGCCCTGCGCACTGGCTCTCGACGTTCTCAGGCTCGGACCGCTCTGGTTCGTTTTCGTGGCTGCCGAGCTATTTGCCGAAACCGGCCTGGCGCTCCAGAACCGCTTCCCGGACTCCGTCGTGGTGCCGGTCGGCTATGCCAGCCCACTCCTGGGCTACCTCCCGACCGATGAGGCCTTGGACGAAGGCGGGTACGAGGTTGATTTTGCGTACCGGTTCTACGGTCACCCGGCGCCTTTTGCCCGCGGATCCGAGCCGGCACTCCGCGGACGGATTGAGGAAATGATCCTTTCGATGGCGGATTGAGGACGGATTGGGGAATAGCGAATGATTGATAATTGGAGTGCCGATCGATGAAGAAGTCACTTCTGCTTGTCGTCTGCGTTCTTCTGCTTTCCCCCGCCTTCGGTCAGTCCGATCCGACAAGCTCACCCGCGAAACCAAAGACAGAAGAACTGGCTGCGGCGGTCCGGCTGCCGCTCACAAAGGAAAGCCAAGCCCTGGTCAGGTTCGTAACCGCTGGAACCGAAAGCGGCCGTTTCCTGATGGACAAGGCGCGGCTGGTCATAACCGACACGGTCCGACGTTGGAGTGGTGTCGAGCTGGCGGCGTCGACGGAGACCGGGACGAATCCGGCGATTGTTCTCGCCACCTCCGACGAACTCGACCGCTTGTTTCCGGCCGTTGCCCGGACGCCCGCGTTTCTTGCTCTCCAAGCACTGGACGATCACGGCTTCATTTGTCACCTGGTCGGGCAGCGCTACTTCATAGTCGGCCGCACCCCGCGGGGGATTTTCAACGGAGCGCAGTATGTCGCCGACTTCCTGATTGACGGTCCCAGATCCGGACTCTATCTGGAAGCCCGGACAATCATTAGATCCCCTCAGATGCTGGGTCGCCCAGTCTATCTGCTGACCATCTGGGGCAACGAGGACGAGTATACAGCGAGCGACTTTGCGCGGATCTTCGACAGTTTTGCCCGCGACGGAATGGACCGCATCTATTTCTGGGCCTCCGGCCATTTCCCCAGCAAGAAGTTTCCGCAGACCTACAAGGTCGCGGACAGTGTGGAGGGCAAGGTCTACGACGCCACGACGGAGAGCGGTTTCGGATCAGTCGACGCGTTGCGGCAGATAACCCGGCAGGCACACGAACGGGGGCTGAAACTATATCTGGGCGGGGCCCTGGGCGGCTGGACAGGCACTCGCTTTCTGACCAACCTGGACCGAAGGACTTTCAAGAAGGGAAGTGTCGGCGACTCGGGCCATGATGATTCAGACTGGTCGCTGTGCCCATCTCTGCCACAGGTGCGCAACGCACTGGTTGCATACTGGGCGGAAATGTTCGACGCCATACCGGAAGCCGATGGCTTGTTCATCGAATCAGCCGACGAGATGGGCGGTTGCAACTGTTCCGAGTGCTCCAAGCCGGTCGACACACTTGGAAGCAGGCAGTTCGGCCAAGCGCAATTGACGCTGGTGCTCGAAATCATGAATGAAATCTGGCGCCGGCACCCGCGCGCCCGGTTGGCCTACACGGTAGGCTACAAGCCGCACTCCAAAGACCCGGCTTACTACGAATTGATCCGCAAACTGAACGACCCGCGACTGGAGTGGATGGAAGCCCGGGGAAGTTGGGAGATGCCCGGCCCCGAAGGGCAGCCGTGGCCGGCCCCCTACTTCTCCCCGCGCATTATGGGGTGGAAGTACCATGACAACCGTCCTCTCGAACAGCTGGTGTCCGATATCCAGCGGATGGGAAAGGAAGGCTGGTACGGGGCAATCTCCACCTTTTCCCCCGGTTTCAGCAGCGGCTCTTTCTATCGCGAAATTCCCTTCCCTACACACCTCCTCCCCTACGTCCTGACCCACTTCCTCCACCGGGAGATGACATGGGAGCCGGCCGTGACGGTGGATGAAGCGCTCCGGCGAACCCAGGCCAGGTTTTTCGGCAGCGAAGCCCCCGAATTCCTGGGCAGGGATCTTTGGACTTTGCGTGAGATGATTCGCAACAGCTCTCGCGGGGTTTGGACTCTGGCCGAGAATGGCGAGTGGGGTTTCGTTGGAAAATGCGCCGCGAAGCCCGGAGACCTCGACAGCCTTGACCCGATCACCCGAAGAATAGAGAAGGCCCGCCAGGGCGCCGGCCCGAAAACGACCGAAGGACTCGAACTTATGGCAGGGGCGGTTGCAGACCTCCGTTCCTTCTGCGCCCAGCAAATATCCCAGAGGTGAAGACCATGAGAAATCTGATGACTTTGACCTGCGGCTTACTCGGTTTCTGGTCGGCCGTCGCCTGCCTCGAGGCAGGCGAGATCCAGATAACAAAGGCCGGACAGCCTCAGATCTCGATTGTCCTGCTCGCGGAGAAAAGTGACTGGCTGACAACCAGAGCGGCCGAAAACCTGCGATCGGTGATTCATGACTGGACCGGGGCCAATGTCAAGGTTGTTTCGACGCTGACTTCGCTTCCCCCGGGAACCCTCCTGGTCCTGGCGGAAGCCGGCTCTGCTGGACGGCTGCCGTCAAATACTGACAAGCAGGCCTTCGAGCTGGTCCAAATGGTGAGCGACGGAGGCTTCGCCTGCCAGGCCGGGCAAATGGAGGGCCGGCAGGCCTACTTCGTGGTCGGAAAAACCAACCGGGGCCTTTACAACGGTGCTCAGTACGTGCGGGATTTCCTTCTAGATGGGCCGAAAGAAAACCTCAAACTGGACGCGCGAAAAGTGCTTCGCTCGCCCCGAAGCGGCGGCCGTCCGGTTTACCTCCTCACAATCTGGGGCAACGAGGCCGAGTATACGGCGGCAGACTGGGAAAAATGCTTCGACAGCTTTGCCCGAGACGGTTTCGACCGCGTCTACTTCTGGCTCTCCGGTCATTTTCCGAGCAAGAAGTATCCCCAAACCTACAGAGTCAAAGACGACAAATGGGACACGACCGAAAAGAGCCGAATCGGAACCATCGAGGATCAGCGGCGTCTGATCCGATCGGCTCACGAAAGGGGCCTTAAGTTCTACCTGGGGGGAGCCCTGGGAGGATGGGTGGGAACGCGTTTCTTGACCAACCAGGAGCCGGGAACGATGAAAACCGCCCTGCCCGGCGCCCAGTACGAGGGAAAGTACTCACTGTGCCCGTCGCATCCGAAGTCCAGAAAAGCACTGATCGAATACTACACGGAGATGTTCGACGCCTTGCCCGAGGCCGACGGAGTCTTTATCGAATCAGCCGATGAATGGGGAGGGTGCGGCTGCGAGAGCTGTTCGAAACCCGTGGATGAAGCAGGCAGTACCTATTTCGGGCAGGCCCAGCTCTCGCTGCTCCAGGAAATCGCCGCAAGCATCTGGGTCCGCCATCCGCACGCCCGCATCAGCTATACCATCGGATATGACGAACACCGGAACGACCCGGCTTATTACTCGGTGATCAGGCAGATGCGAGACCCTCGGTTCGAGTGGATGGAAGCACGCAACAGTTGGTCATTCCCGAGCTATTACGGGAAAGATCTTCCCGCCGCCTACTTCACACCGAAGGTAATGCGATGGCAGCAATACTACAGAAGGCCCCTGAGGCAACTGGTGGAAGATGCCGCCCGAACCTCAACCGAGGGATGGTACGGCCTCATCACGGCCTTTGAGCCAGGCGCCAGCGGCGATTTTTACACGCAGATCCCCTACCCGACCGACATCATTCCGCATATCGTGACTCATTTCGTGCTGCGGGAAGCCAACTGGGACCCGCCGATGACGACTGAACAGATGCTTGATCGGGTGTACGCCCGATTCTGCGGCCGGGAAGCGCCCAGACAACTGGCCCAGGCTGTCTGGGAACTGCGGGAAACCATGGTTGAAGCGCCCTCGGCTCAAAGCCAAGGGCAGGCCTTTGAACCTTCGACGCACGTGCAGCACAGCAAGGAAGAGCTTCTCCGCCGTCTTTCGGAGATCGAGCAGGTCGTCAACCAGGCAGCGGCGAACGCCAGCCCCAAGACAATGGAAACCTTAAGGTTAATGCGCAAAGCGATCGCGGATACACGTAGACATTTGGGTCGCTGAAGCTTGCGTTGTTTGGGTCCCTTTGCAGGACTCTCGGGGAAATCATGTCCGGTCTGGATCTCACTATTGTCCTCGCCTATCTGGCGCTCATGCTGGCAATCGGGGTTTACTACCGCCAATATGCCTCGCACGGTCTGGACAACTTCTTCCTGGCCGGCAGGACGGTACCCGGGTGGCTTAACGGCGTTTCTTACGCAGCGGCCATGGTCAGCACGGATGCCGCGACTGCCTACGGGGGACTCGCAGTAGTAACCGGGGTGTTCGTCTGCTGGTGGTACTTGAGCCGCTTCGGCCTGGCCCTCTTCATCGGCGGCGTGCTGTTCGCCTTCTTCTGGCGACGGCTGGGACTCTTCACCAGCCTGGAATTCTACGAACAGCGTTTCACCGGAAACGCTGCCGCCTTTATGCGCTTCTGGATTGCCTTTCGAACCGCCTTCATCGCCATGCCCGCCTGGACGGGCATCACGCTGCTGGCTTCCGCCAAGATCCTGGAACCGACTCTGGGTCTGGGAAAGCTCGAGACACTGCTGCTGATCGTGCCGGTTAGCTTCGCCTACATCTTCTTATCCGGGTACAAAGGCGTTATCGTTTCGAACTTCCTCCAGATGGCGATCTTCCTGATCGGCGCGCTCATGCTTGCCTGCCTGACCATCCTCCATTTCGGAGGACCGAGTGGCTTTGCCGCAGCCATCGTCGCCCGTTTCGGAGTCGAGGGACAGGCGATGCTCTCCGATTTTCCGCCTCTCGACCATCCGGTATTTCCCCTGGCCGCAGCCCTGGCCTGGCTGATCGGGCAGTCGATTGGGTACGGAGGCGATGCCGCCCCCATGGGTGGAGCGATGGAAGGCCAGCGAATACTCTCCTCCCGAACCCCCAAGCACGCTGCTGTCATGTATGTGGCATCGGCGGTGACCATGTTCACCCTGGTTCTGCTGGTCTCTCTCCCGTGCCTGGGCGCAGCCGTACTCTGGCCCTCCCTGACCGATCCATCCGCCGACCGGGAACTGGCTTACGGCTTGCTCATGAAAGAGATGCTGCCTGTCGGAGCACTGGGACTCGTTGCTGCCGCAATGCTCGCCGGGGTGATGTCCACCGTGGGAGACAATCTCAACTTCGGGGCGCAGGTAATGCTCAATGATATCTACCGGCGCTGGTTGGTCCGGGGTGCCTCCGAGCGTCATTACCTGGTCGCCGGCAAGTTCTGCATGCTGATCATTCTCGGACTTGCTATAGCGGTCGTTTACAACGTGCGGATCATTTTTGATGTGGCGGTCTTCATGCTGCAACTGAGCGCTGCGGAGTTGCCGGCAAACTGGGCCCAGTGGTGGTGGTGGCGTTTTAACAGCCAGGCCCGGATCGCGGCTTCCTTCGGCGGCGGACTGATATTCGTCACTGTGGTCCTTGGCCCTAAACTGCTCGTCTCACTTGGCTTTCCGTGGGCGGCAAGCCTCGTATTGCCCTGGTGGTACGCAACTTTCGTCGTCATGGGACTGACCACCCTGCTCTGGGTTCTGGTTGCCCTGCTTACCCCCCCTGACCCGGAAAAGATACTCGTCCAGTTCTACACGGAAACGCAGCCGCTTGGTGCCTGGGGTCCGATTCGACTCGCTGCCGGGGCCGGTCCCGCGCCAGCCTCTGGCCAATGGAGGCCGGTTTTCCAGGGCTTCGGCATTGCAGGCACCGGTGCCGCCGCCGTCATGCTCTTCATCCTCTCCCTCTCCAATACCCTGATCGGCCGCTACGGCCGGGGGGCGGCACTGGGGCTCGGGTTCCTGGTGGGCATCGCCTGCTTTGCCCGCTGGATGGCCAATTATCTGAATCAGCTCGAGTTACGGTCCGAGCAGCACTCCGTGATGAGCCGTGTAGACATCGGCAGTCAAGTAGGAAGACTCCGTTGACCTCAAAAGAACGAGTGACCGCCTTGTTCGCTGGCTCTCCTATCGATCGCCCTCCGGTCTTTGCCAGCACCCTGGCCGGCGCTGCCCTCATGTGCGGCGTGCCGCAAGGACAGTTTCATCAGGATCCGGCACTGCTTGCCCGCTGCCTGGTCCAGGCGAGCCGGGAACTGGGGCTGGACGGCGTTTACGTCTCGAGCGACAACGCCGTCATGCACGGAGCTCTGGGAGGTGAAGTGCTGTTCCCGGAAGACGACGAGCCTTGGGCCGTGGGCAAAATCGTACGGGAATGGAGCGAGCTTGGAAGCCTGAAAGTCCCGGATCCCAAGACCGCTCCCTGAATGTCGGTGATCCTCCAGGCGGCGAAGCGCGTGGTGGCGACCCCTGGCAAGGACCTCTATATCGAGGCGAACATCGACAGCGGCCCGCTTCAGCTAGCTAGCCCTGATCCTCAGGGGAACGGAGCGGGGCTTGCTTGACATGGAAGATTCGCCATCTCAGTTTGAACAGCTGCTCGATTTCTGCACGGAAGTCGCGGTTGCCTACGGTCTCGCCATGCCTCAGACCGGAGTCGACGGCATACAGTTCGGGGAATCGTCAGCCAGCCTGGGCGGCTCCTCCGTGTTCGAGAAACTCGTTCTCCCGCGCGACCGGCGGCTTATTCGAGCCTTGCAGGAGGCGGGGGTGCACACGTTCCTCCATGTGTGCGAGAACTCGAATCACCTGCTCCCGCTTCTGGCCAGGAGCGGCGCCGACTGCCTGGAGCTTGACTCAGCAGTGGACCTCGACCTCGCGTTTGGAATTCTCGAGAACCGCGCAGTCGTCCGGGGAACGGTCGACACGAGGCTCCTTTTGAATCGACCGATTCCTGAAATAAAGGCCGCAGCGGCCACCTGCCTCCGGCAGGCCCGCGTTCAGAGGGGGCGTCTGATCCTCAGTCCGAGCTGCGGGGTCCCGAAACATACGCCGACGTCGCACATAACGGCGGGTCTGGTCGAGACAGCGCGGGAGTTCACGAAGGTCTGGAACAGTTTTTGAAAACAGTTACAATAGCACCGCCACAGCGCCTCCGAAACGAGGCTCGAGAACTGGGTAGCCCGCCATGAAACTGGTTACAACGAGTTCTTGAATCAGCCCGCACCCTTGTGGTATTTTCGCCCAACAAGGAGGATCACGATGAAGTCGACGGATCGACGCTCGTTCATGAAGGCCAGCGTGGCTGGCGGATTCATGCTTTCGGCGACAAGGGAGCAGGAGAAGCCAATCCAGGGTTTTGAGACCAAGCCTCGCGACCCCACTGCCTCGGAGGGTTGGAAACCGATATCTGACCGCAAGATCAGGGTGGGTCTGGTCGGGTACGGCCTTTGCAAATTCGCCGCTGCCTTCAGTTTTCAACATCACCCGAACGTCGAGATTGTCGCCGTTAGCGACTTGATTCCTGAACGTTGCGCCGGTCTCGCGAAGGCGGTCAAGTGCCAGAAGACATATCCTTCCCTGGAAGAGCTGGTAAAAGACCCCAAGGTCGAGGCTGTATTCGTGGCAACCGACGCGCCTAGTCACGCAAAACACGCTATTGCGGCACTGAAGCACGGAAAACATGTGGCCAGCGCAGTACCCGCCGTCTGGGGATCCCTGGAGGACGCCGACCGGCTTTTCGAGGCAGTAAAAACCAGCGGACTGAAGTACATGATGTTCGAGACCTCGTGCTTCCATGCGGACCTTCACCATATGCGAGAAATCTACAAGGCCGGGTGGCTCGGAAAGCTGGTCTACGCTGAAGGGGAGTACTACCACTACATGCCTGAGCCGCTCGATTCCTTCCAAGGCTGGAGGATCGGACTACCGCCCCAGTGGTACCCGACTCACTCCAACGCTTATTACGTCGGAGTCGGTGGCGGCAGCTTCACAGAAGTCTCGTGCATGGCCATGCCGAGTCACATCGAGCACCTGAAGGCGGCCAACAACCGCTACAAGAATCCCTACGGCACGGAAATCGCCCTTTTCCGGACCAGCGAAGGCGGGAGCGCCCGTATGGCCGTCAGTTGGGACACCCCGGGAGTTGGCGGAGAAATGGGAAGAGTTCGGGGACAAAAAGGCACTTATTACGGGAAATACGAAGGACTCCAGAGGAACTTTCTGCCGCTTAAGCGGCCTCCACTCCCCCCGACGGTCGACCAGGGCGGTCACGGCGGCTCACACGGCTACCTTATGAACGAATTCGTGATGTCGATCCTCGAGGACCGGAAACCACTGATCGACATCGCTTGGTCTTTGAACATGACGGTGGCCGGTATTGTGGCGCACCAGTCTGCACTCAGAGACGGTGAACTCTTGAAAATTCCTCAGTACCGGATGCCGAACTCGTAGCGTCCTATCGCCGGAAAGAGACAAGAGAAGAGGGATCGAAAGCCATGCCAATGCTTCGATCCCTTTAGTCCGATGGATCTCCGAGATTCGTCTTATCTTATTGCGACTTCCCTCAGTCCGAAAACCTTATGTGGACTGGCGGCAGTTGGGACCACGCTACGGGTGAAAAACCGATTCGCGCGAGAGAAAGCCGGTCCCATATTCTTCCACGCGGTTACTCGGTGACCGACCGCCGCGTTTCGACCTCGAACTCCGCTAACCGGCTCTGAATTTCGGTTTCGGGGATCCAGCGACCTCGCAGCATTACGCCAACGCGCTTTCGAATCGCGCCGACATCCGCGAGAGGGTTTTCCTCGAGAAGGATCAGATCGGCCCGCATCCCGGGTTTGACCAACCCGAATTTGTCCTGGCTGCTGAAGTAAGCCCCTGGATTTGCAGTTGCCGAACGGATGATTTCAGCAGGACTCATACCCGCTTCCCGCATCGCCGCAAGTTCCCGGTGAATGGAAAAGCCCGGGACACTGAACTGTTGCGGGGAGTCCGTCCCAAAGAGGATTTTGACTCCTTCTTCGCTCAAGGCACGCAGCAAACGCTTCCGGTTCTCGGCTACGCGCAGCGCCTTTTCTCGACTGAAATCGGAACGCCCGACCCTTTCCCGGTACGCAGCGGCCCAGCTTTCGAGCTGCGGTTGCGGTATGTATTTCAGGCCGTCATAGCTGTTGAGAGTTTCAAGACTGTTTGCTCCAAGCAGCGTTTCCCAGAGCCCCATGGTGGGAACTACCCAGGCGCCGGCCTCCCGGGTGCGTCGGGCGATGTCTCGCAGTTGCGTTTCGGGTACCGTTGCCTGATCGCCGCCGAGATGCTCGATGAACCCGTCGAGGTGGTCAACCGTCTCCAAGCCGGACTCAAGGGCGTGGAGAAGTCCCACATCGGCGGGCACGTGACCTGCGAACCGCATACCCACCTCCTTGGCAGTTCGGGCCATGGCGTCAAACTCTTCGCGGGTTAATCCCGGGTGCACTTTGAGGAGGTCCCATCCTTCGGCTTTCTGCTGGCGAACCTGCTTTTCCGCCTCTTCGGGCGAGTTGATCGACGACCCGCTGAAACTAGGGCCTGCCAGATAAAGAGTAGGGCCGACCATTTCCCCGCTCCGGATCTGGTCGCGGATCGTAAGTTGATTCGGGTAACCCAGCATCCCACGAACCGTGGTTACGCCGTTTGCCACATACAGGAACAGCACCCGCTCAAGGTCAGGCGAGCCCGGCCTCGGAATATGTCCGTGCATCTCGGCCATTCCCGGCATCAGGTATTTCCCGGCCGCGTCGATTCTGGTTGCTGCGGCCGGTACATTGACCTGTCCCGCTGGACCGACACTTACTATGCGGTCTCCCTCAACCACGACCGTCTGGTTCTCAATGACTTTCTCGGAATCACCAGTCACCACATTTACATCTACGAAGACCACCGAAGGGCGGTCGCTTTGAGCGGCCAAGAGAACAACAGGCAGTACCAGGTACATCTTTAAAAGCGAAAACATTTGGATCTCCTTTTGTTTGGTAGTCTGCCCGCCGGGGTTTCAGATCATAGGTAGAGAATGTGGTGATTCCTGGCAGTTAAGCTTCGCCGATACCCGAAAGGCTCGCACTACCCCCAGCCAGGCCGTTGATACCATCATACCGCGCAAGGGGATACGGGGTCAGCGCTTGAGAACAAGAATTGAGTAAACGGGTGTTTGTCATCCCTCTCGGCGGAGGCTATCTGAGCCACGGAAACGCGCTTTTCCTTGTGGCCGGCATGCGGCCCCTCCCCACGAAGCATCTCATAAGGTCAGAAGATCAACTTCCTGGTCAGGCTGTTTCTGCCGCTCCCTCAGAAGACCGCGTTAGCGCCGTGCGCTGTGCTTCATGATTTTCAGGGCCGTATCCTGATAGAGCTTCTTCAAGACCCGGTCCGGAAGCCCGAAGCCGGAGAGATTCCAGTGATAATTGAATCCTTCTATTTCATAGAAATGTTCGTCCAGCGTCTCCAATATCCGGAAAGTCCGCCGGTACATCCCCGGAGCACGGCCCTGATCTGTGCCGTAAACTACCCGATCGGCGTATTTGACGAGAAAGGCTGTGGTGGCGCGAGGCGTGGAGGCCATTTCGCCGAAGCGGGCCGACACGTCTACATACAAATTGGGAAAAGTATCGAGCATCCGGCCGAGTCGGGTCAGATCGTAATCGAGATTAGCCAGATGGCAGGCAATGAACACGGTCTTCGGGTGACGTTTAACGGTCCGTTCCAATATCTCGATCATGCCTTCGAACTTGACAATGTCCGGCTTGTTGTCGAGTCGCCACTTGAAAGCGTTCATAAGGCCGTCATTGGTTTCGTCCATCGGTTGGTAAGCCCAGATTGGATCGGCCACGTGGAGATTGACGGGCATTCCCAGCTCCGCGCACTTCTGCCAGACCGGGTCGAGACGAGGGTCATCCGGGTGCATTCGTGCGCCGGGCGCTGCGTCACGGACTATGCCCGCCCCCTTGTCCGAGATCTCGCCCACCCCGCGCGCCCCCGCCCGGTAGCAGCGCTCCAGTTCCTGGACCGCAGCTGGCCCAAAGCCCGGCTGGTCAAAGCCGCGGGTATCGATGCCGCACCAGAGCTCAAA
>DAOTAI010000027.1:0-21377 GCA_035593865.1 Acidobacteriota bacterium | reverse complement strand
GAAGAGTTCGGAAAGCGGTTGATGGCCGGCCAGTTCACGCCCGGCGCGGACCAGGGTCCGGATATGTCGCCAGACGACCCGACTGTCGCCGCCCGCAACCGGGGCGATTCCCTCACGGTCCGACAGGGCGTCATCGAGGTTGCTCACCAGCGTCTTGCCAAACGCCGGATTAGTGGAACTTTCTTCCACAAAAACCACGGTTTCATTCGGTATTGGCGACGCACTGAAGTCGATGATGAGATGCCCGGCTACGATTCTGTCGCCTGGATGCAGCCGCGTCGGACGGGTTACTAGGACCTCGTTGTGGTAGGTGCCGTTCTTGCTTCCCAGGTCGCGCACGACCCAGCTTTCCCCGGATTTTTCGAAGGCCAGGTGACGACGCGAAAGCGCCGTGTCTTCGGGGTAACTCAGGTCGGCCTCTCGTGACCGTCCCAGAATCACGACCGGCGCCTCCAGAGGGACTGTCCGTGTCCCGCCGTCACGTGTTCGGATAAGAAGCGCAGGGGTCATTCGTCGAACACACCCGGAGGAGTCGTTACGAGTCTAGAGTAACACGAACTGCAAGGGATAAAGGGATGGAGAAGTAAAGGGGCAAAAAGCTAAATGGAAAATGCTTTTCCCCTTTACCCCTTTATCCCTTTACCCCTGCTTTTAGTGGACTGACTCGACTTCGAAGACAGAGCGCGCGACGGGTGGGTTTGGCAAGTTCAAAAGCTCTGCTGTCAGGGTGTATAACCCATCGGGAAGCGGTTTCCCCTCTTTGTCGGACAGCACAAAAGAGAAGGGAACAACCAGGGGCCGCCTGCTCAGATCAACATGCGTCACCACTGGCAGGCAGGCCACGTTTTCCAGCGTGTTCTTCTCAAGAACCACCTCACCTTCCGAATTGCGAACCTCGAGTCGCAGCCCCTGACAAGAATCCGGAAATACTAGCTCAAAAGGTTCACCGGTGCGGTTGCGGACCACGAAGGCACCCCTGACTCGAGGCAGTCGGGAGGGATCGACAGGCGGCATCAGGTTATAGCCGTACCGGGGGCTGGACAAGTAAAGCGAAGTCGAATAAGCGCCTCGCGGCAAGGTCGTCTTTCCCAACTCGGCATACACCAGTTCGCTGATGACAGGTCCCGCAAAGGAGGTCTCCTCGCGGCGTATGAGTCCCACCCCGGGGGCAAACCATTCGCTGACAATCCCGGCATCCTGACAAAGGGTCTGATAGTCGATTCGAATGACGTCCCTGAACTCGCCCGCTGGCGTTGTGACAACTTCATCACGCGCACCTATGGAGAGCCGGGCGCCATCTTGACAGCTTTCGGAATGCTCGGGTGGAAACCGCATCTCCCAGCTGTATCCGACAGGCGCGCCAAACTGGTACCAGAGATAATCTCTCCTATCGTTTCCACGTTCGAACACGTCCTGGTTCCGGTTGGAGTAAACCAGGCTAGTTGTCTTGGACGTGAAATATCCGGTCAGGCGATAGTAGGGGGACATCCGTACCGGTTCATTGGCGTCGGGCTCCACTGCGACTTCCCAACGAGAGACGGAACCGAGGCCGGCACGCTCTACCGAATAAACCCACTTGTTGCCAACCCTGAGCGGAAGGTAATCATTTATATCGCGCGAGTTCACGAGCTGAGCCCGAGTCTTTTCGGCTCGCAACGACTGAGCGACCAGGCTATCCCCAGCGACATTGATAAAGATTTGAAAGATCGCGAGGAGAGAAAGGAGTCGATTCAAAGACGGTCTTCCATTTCGCACCATTGTTTAGTGCCTCCAATCCAGAATTACCATGTAGATGCGCAGGACGCCGAAACGTGTCAAAAACTTAGCGATTAATTCCCGCAACCTCGCGAGCTGCCGCAACATAAGGGCCGGTCACAGATGTCGTTTCGGTTCCCGTTACTCTGTCCCAACGACAGTGACAAGAAGCTGAAAGATTGCGAGGAGAAATAAAGCAAGGAGTCGATCCCAAGGCGGCTTTCTGTTTCGCACGATCATTCAGCCCCTCCAAGTTTGGGTTACCATTATAAATCCGCACGACTACAAACGTGTCAAAAACTTAGCGATTAATTCCCGCAACCTTGCAAGCTGCTGTAACATCAATTAGAGAGCAGGAGGAAGCATGCGGCAATCGATCTGGTTTCGGACGAGGCGTTTCGCGGTTCTTGCACTTATGACCGGCCTTTGGCAGGCGGGAATTCAAGCGCAGACGACAGTCAAGCCGGGTTTCAACATTTTCTCGGAAGAGCAGGACGTAGAAATCGGCAAACAATCAGCCATCGAAGTGGAACGGCAACTGCCCATACTGAAGGATTCCGAGATCCAGAACTACATTTCGCGCATAGGCGATCGCCTGGCTGCCGTGGCGCCGGGGCCGAAATTTCCTTATCAGTTCAAAGTTGTCAACGTCGCCGACGTCAATGCTTTTGCCTTGCCAGGCGGTTACATGTACGTCAACCGGGGTTTGATTGAAGCGGCCGGTGATGAAGCAGAACTGGCGGGTGTGATGGCGCACGAAATAGCGCATGTCGCCCTCCGTCACGGCACCAATCAGGCATCGAAGGCGTACTTGGGGCAGGCTGGTCTGGGAATCCTCGGAGGGGTGTTGGGAGGTGGAACGACCAGCAGCATTATGGAAGCGATCGGAGGCTTCGGCCTCAACTCCTTGTTCCTGAAGTTCAGCCGCTCAGCTGAGGAGCAGGCGGACGTAGTCGGAGCGCAGATGCTGGCCGCGGCCGGATATGATCCGATGGCAATGGCGCGAATGTTCCAGACATTGCGCGAACAAGCAGGCCGGGATCCGAGCAAGATTGAGCAGTTTTTCAGCAGTCATCCGGCACCGGCCGACCGTGCCGCACGTATTCAGAAGGAGGCGCAGCTCATCGGCCGATACGACTCCCGATCTCCTGTTGGCGATTTCGGTCGGATTCGGTCACGGCTGAACCGAATGGCGAAGGCGCCTTCCATGAACGAGTTAGCCAAGAGTCAGCCGGCCGGAACCCAGCCTGACGCGGAGGAGCAGCAGAGCGGGCCTGTCCGTGTCAACGTGGCTCGACCTTCGTCCAAGTTGCGCACGTTCGAGCAGAAGTCTGGCGCCTTTCGCATCCGCTACCCTGATAACTGGCGCGCCTATGAATCGCCAGACGGAGGCGGTGTGACACTGGCGCCCGAGGGGGGCATCGTCCGGTATCAAGGCCAGGAATCGATTATCTACGGGACCATCATTGGCAGCTTTGACCCTGCTGCCGCCGATTCGGGTTCCCGCACGCGGCGACGACGGTTTTCTCTCGAGGACGCCACCGAGGGCCTCCTGGCGCAGTTGCTCAGTTCCAATAACTACCTGCGGCGCGAGAGCCGTTCGCCGCGACGCGTTTCAGTCGATGGGGTGCAGGGACTGTCGCTTTCGCTGTCCGGGCGTTCACCGGTTACCCAAGAAAACGAGCGAGTCGTGTTGGTGACGCGGCCGGTATCAGGCAACCGGCTGATCTACATGCTTTTTATATCGCCAGAGCGTGATTACGACGCTTTCCAACCAGCGTTTAACAGCATGGCTTCCAGCTTTCGCGTAAGCGATTAGGACGCTACCGGGATCTCGGAAACGTCTGGCCCATCTTTCTGCGGCATTCGCCGGTTCTTGCGGTTGTGAAAGGGGGGTTGACGCGGGATCAAATCGAGCCTCTTGCCGTTTACAGGCCGGCCCCGGCTCAGGTACGCTCTACGGTTCGAAAGGAATCTATGACACTTGTGATTGATCGACCCGAATGGAAGGCTCTTGCTCGACATTACCAACAGATATCACCGCTTCATCTTCGCGATCTTTTCTCCAGCGATCCCGAACGCGCTTCGCGCCTGTCTCTGGAGACTGCAGGAATTTTCCTCGATTACTCCAAGAACCGGGTTACCGATGAGACGATGAAGCTTCTTTTCGCCTTGGCCCGCGCGGTCGATCTTCGCGGCGAAATTGAACGCATGTTCAATGGAGAGAAGATTAATGTGACCGAAAAGCGGGCCGTTTTGCACACGGCTTTACGTAATCAATCGAGCATTCCTGTCTGGGTTGACGGGCAGGACGTGATGCCCGAGGTCCGACGTGTTCTCGCCAGAATGGCTGAGTTTTCGCGTAGCATCCGGAGCGGGGAGTGGAAAGGGCACACAGGCAAGCCGGTTAAGACGATCATCAACATCGGAATAGGCGGGTCAGACCTGGGACCGGCCATGGCGCATGAAGCGCTTCGTCCATACAGCGATCGTCGCCTGTCGGTCCGTTTTGTTTCAAATGTTGATTCGACACACCTTGTCGAAACCTTACGCGGTGTCTCACCTGAAGAGACGCTGTTCATCGTTGCGAGCAAAACCTTCACCACCCAGGAGACGATGACCAACGCGATTTCCGCTCGTCACTGGTTGCTGGACGCTTTCCACGATGAGAATGCAATCAGGCGCCACTTCGTGGCTGTGTCGACGAACAGCGAAGCGGTCGAGGCTTTCGGTATCGACGCCGAGAACAACATGTTTGAGTTCTGGGATTGGGTGGGGGGACGCTACAGCCTGCCCTCGGCAATCGGCCTCTCGTTGGTAGTGGCCATAGGCCCGGAGAACTTCTTTGACATGTTGGGCGGTTATTACGCGATGGACCAGCATTTCCGCAACGCTCCGCTGGAACGGAACCTCCCGGTCATTCTGGCGCTGCTCGGCATCTGGTACAACAACTTCGTCGGCGCGGAAAGCTATGCCATTCTCCCTTACGATCAATATCTCAGTCGCTTTCCTGCTTATCTCCAGCAGCTGGATATGGAATCGAACGGAAAGTCTACGACCCGTGATGGTGAGCCGGTCAAATGGCAGACCGGCCCGATTATCTGGGGAGAACCGGGGACCAATGGCCAGCACGCTTTTTATCAACTGCTGCATCAGGGCTCGAAACTGATTCCCGCTGATTTCATAGGTTTTGTCGAGAGCCGAAATCCCCTGGGCGATCATCACGATAAACTGATCGCAAATCTGTTCGCTCAAACCGAGGCCCTGGCTTTCGGCAGGACCGAGGATCAGGTTCGGGCTGAAAAGATCCGCGGAGACCTGGTGCCCCATCGGGTCTTTGCTGGAAACAGGCCGACGAACACTATTCTGGCCGAACGGCTCGATCCGGCCACGCTGGGCAAGCTGATCGCACTGTACGAACACAAGATTTTCACCCAGGGAATCATCTGGAATGTGAACAGCTTCGATCAATGGGGCGTTGAACTCGGCAAGGTACTCGCCAATCGGATACTTCCGGAGTTGACCAGCGTTGAACTGGCATCGTTAAGTCACGACAGTTCGACCAACCAATTGATCCGTTGGTATCGCGAGCGGCGACGCCAGTCAGTTTAGCAATGGAGCCATCGATGAACGAGAATGCTTCTCTCCGGTCGTGCCTGCAGTACGAACCCGAGATTCTCCGATTCGGAACGAGCGGCCGGCGGGGAAAGGTCGTAGACCTGACGCAGTTGGAGGTCTACATTAATGCCCGTGCCGAGCTTGAGTACCTGAAGTCGCTCCCGGCTGAAGAGGGAGGGATCTCCGAGGGCGATCCTTTTTACTTTGCTTACGATTTGCGCCCAAGTTCCACTCGGTTTGTGGCCGAGCAGAAAGGTCGCGGAGAGCTGGCTCAGACTATCGAGAGAGCCATCCGGGATGCGGGGCTGATACCGGTCAACCTCGGCGCCATTCCAACTCCGGCGCTTGCGTACTACGGGTTTCTGAACGGCAAGGGGAGCATCATGGTCACCGGATCTCACATCCCCTTTGACCGCAACGGCTATAAGGTGAACACCGGTTGCCGGGAATTGCTCAAGAAAGATGAGGAACCGATTGGGCGGTTCGTCGACGAAATTCGAACGCGACTGTATGACGAGCCGCTCTCAACATCTCTGTTCAACGAACACGGGATGTTCAAGTCAGGGCACAGCGAACTTGGACCCGTAGATGAAAGAGGGAAGAGCGCCTACATCGAGCGTTACTTGAGTTTCTTTGCCGACCGCGACCTTAAGGGGTTGCGCGTGCTGGTTTACCAGCATTCGGCAGTCGGCCGGGATATTCTGGCGGAGGTGCTCGGATCGTTTGGCGCGGAAGTCATTTGCGCCGGCCGAAGCGATACATTTGTGCCTATTGATACTGAAAACATCGATCAGGAAATACTTGCCCAGGTTGGTGTTCTGGTCGACGAAGCCAGAAGGGAATACGGTTCGATTGATGCGGTTGTGTCGACTGACGGCGATAGCGACCGGCCACTGGTCCTCGCGCCGACCTCCGGATCAGGAGGGCAGTCAGTTCGGTTTTTTGGAGGGGACCGGCTGGGCATGCTCGTCGCCGAATTTCTGCAAGTCGACAGCGTGGTGGTGCCGATCAGCTGTAATGACGCCGTGGACTTCGGGAGCCTGCGAGACAAGGTGGAACCGAAAACCCGGATTGGGTCCCCATTCGTTATTGCCGGAATTGAAAAGGCGCGGGCTAAGGGCAAACGTCGAACCTGCGGCTGGGAGGCGAACGGAGGGTTCCTCCTGGGCTCTGACATTTATTCTGGCGAGCGAACGCTGCGTGCCCTCCCGACCCGAGACGCCTTACTCCCAGTCCTCTGTGTACTTTTTGCGGCCAAACAGAAGGGGATCAGCCTGGTGGAACTGTTTGAATCACTGCCCGCCCGGTACAGTAAGGCCTCCTTGCTAAGAGAATTTCCCCGATCCCGGGCTCTTGGCATGCTCGCGCGACTCAGGCCGACGAATCCAGAAGTGTGCGAAACGATTTTCGAGGAAGTACCGAGATTTCTGGACGAAGAAGGCCGTGAAGTCGAGTCCAGCCGCCAGGAGCTGGAGTCGGCTCTTGTGATCAGATCCATCTTGGCACGCTTTTTCTCCTCGAGCCTGGGCTTTGGAGCGATTGAAAAGATCAACTACACGGATGGAGTGCGCGTTTATTTCACTAACCGGGACATAGCGCATATCAGGCCTTCAGGCAATGCCGATGAATTGCGAATCTACGCGGTTGCCGACTCCCAGGAGCGCGCCGACGAGATAGCCCGTTTGGGTGTGAGCGAGCCGGATGGCATTTTGAGGCGGATGGAGAGGGAACTGGCCGACGGCTGTTGATATAGGGGGAGTTGGCTGCTGGTTGAACAGAGCTTGGAAGCGTAGCGCTTTTCAGCGGAGCGACACGGCCCAAGGCGCCAACTTTTGGATTCCACACGCTCCAGAGTTCCAGGAAGTAAACTTCGACAGGAGGCTCACAGCAAGGGCCGGGTCGCTCCGCCAAATATGCTGTGCTCCTGGCCTCTGTTCTTGCAACCCGCTGCGTGCCCCTCCTTTATCCACGCATTTGAGACCCTCGAAATCCTTTTCACAGGGGCTTTTCACTGTTACACTGACACTTTGTCTTCGTAAAGACTATCGGAATGTTATCGAGGTTATCGAGGGTAGAAATGCAGGATACGAATCGGCGCGATTTCATCAAACAGGTTTCCACAGGGGGTGCGGTCTCTTACCTCGCGACCTCCCGGCCTGTCTTTTCCTCCGGCAAACCCCTGGGGGCGAACGACGCGGTCCGGGTGGCAGTGGTAGGTTTGAATTCCAAGGGAAGTCATCATATCCAGATGTTCAAACAGGTTCCGGGGGTAAGGGTCGTCGCACTTTGCGACGCCGATGAAAGCATCCTGGACCGCGAAGTCAAGAAACTCAGTGCCGAGAACATCACGGTACAGACCTATGTTGATTTTCGTAAGCTTCTGGAAAACAAAGACATTGATGCCGTCAGTATAGCTACTCCCAATCACTGGCATTCTCTAATGACAGTCTGGGCTTGCCAGGCCGGGAAAGATGTCTATGTCGAGAAGCCCATTTCTCATAACGTCTTCGAAGGTCGAAAGGCCGTTGAGGCGGCACGCAAATATGGACGAATCGTCCAGGCGGGCACGCAGTCGAGATCCGATGTTGCGCTTCAGGAAGTGGCTGAGTATCTTCGAAGCGGACGCCTTGGGAAGATCCTGAGAGCGCGAGGTTTCTGCTATAAGCGACGCCCGAGCATCGGGCAGGCAAACGGCCCACAGCCCATCCCTGCCGGGGTTCACTACGATCTGTGGTGTGGTCCTGCGCCTCTAAAGCCGCTCAGAAGGGAAAGATTCCACTACGATTGGCACTGGTTCTGGCAGACGGGAAACGGTGATATCGGCAACCAGGGCGTTCATGAAATGGATATGTGCCGATGGATGCTGGGAGAAAAGGGATTTCCGCCTCGAGTCTTCAGCATCGGTGGAAGATTCGGCTACGAGGATGACGGCGAAACAGCGAATACGCAGGTCGCGGTTCTGGACTATCCTGCCGCACCCCTGATTTTCGAAGTCCGCGGCCTTCCTGAAAGAGCCGGCGTCGAGAACATGGACCACTATCGCGGCGTGAGAATCGGTTTCGTGATCGATTGTGAGGAAGGCTCCTTCGTAGGAGGCGCTGGCGGCGGCTGGGTTTACGATCGCGATAACAAGCGGGTTAAGCAGTTCTCAAGCAGCGGCGGGGACGATCATGTCCCGAATTTCATCCGGGCGGTAAGAAGCCGCAAAGCCAGTGATTTGGCTGCGGATATCCTGGAAGGCCATATCTCGTCGGCTCTATGCCATCTAGGCAACATCTCTCATCGACTGGGAGCCGAACGTCCGGTAGAAGAGATCGTGGAGAAAATCAAGGGAAGGGCCGATGTATCCGAGGCGTTGTCTCGGTTCACGGAACACCTGATCGCGAATGGCGTTGACATGTCTTGTGTCAAGCCAGTCTTAGGCGCTGCCTTGGACATTGACCCGAAAGAAGAGAAATTCCTTTCGAGCGCCGAGTATGATCTTGGCTACTGGGCTAACCAGCTCTTAACGCGCAGATACCGGCCGCCCTTTGTCGTTCCGGAACAGGTGTAGTTGAAGTTCCGCTGTGAGAGTTTTTCTAGAGAAGGGACACAACCGATGTCCCTTCTCGGTTCTTTATTCACTCCTTGGCGAAAACGTTGTTCCCGACCCCGAAAACGTTCTTGGGATCGACGCATTGCTTGGCGCGTTTCAGGAATTCAATGCTGTCAGGGGATAGCGTCTGCTTCATGAAGTCTTTTCTCAATTTCCCGACGCCGTGGTGATGTGAGATCGACCCGCCGTTTTCCAAGATCGCTTCCCGCAGGGAATGCTCGATGTGGCTGTAGACCTTAGCCGGTTCCTCGACTCCTTTGGTGTAAAGTCCGTACATGAAATAGACGCAGACGCCCGTGTGGTACACCTGGGTGATCCGATAAGAGACGTAGAATTTTCCCGGAAGCTTGAACTCTTCGTGTTTCTCGCGTAGCCGCTTCTCGACTGCTTCGCAAACCTGTTTGATTTTGGACCAGGGGACCGAGGTTTCGAATGTTTCCCCGATGACGTGGAATTTGGCCACGAAATCCCGGATGTAAGCTATGGCGTAGGTCAACATGTAGCCCCGCTGGCCGGCATCGGCGCCGCCCGGAATTCCGTTGTACTTCTTGGCGAGCCGGTACAGATGCTTCTCCTGCTGCGCGACCTCCCGGGCAGAACCCTCCATGACCACGGTGGCCGCCACCATTTTGTGGGGATCGAAGCCTTTGACCTTGAGGAGGTACGACTTTTTGATGCTATCAAGCGCGGTCTGCAAGAAGCTGTCGGTCCGTTTTTTCAGCGCCAAACCGAAACGAAACTGGATGTTGTCGACCAGTCGGATGCTCGCCGGGAGAAGGCCGCTATGGGCCAGCTCGTACAGAAAGTTAATACCCGTGTCGATGTCCGGGAATACGAGCGAGCCGTACTTTGTCACCTCCGGCAGAGGATGAATTTTGATGACCGCCTTAGTTATGAGTCCCAGATTTCCTTCATTTCCGAAAAGCAGGTTTTGAGGCTGCATCCCAATAGACGCGCGGCATAACGGATCGATCTGTTCAATAACGCCCGCGGGGGTAACCAGGGTGATATTCTCGACAATCTGTTCGATATTCCCGTAGCGGTTTTTCTTCATGCCGCTGGCGTTGGTTGCGATCCATCCGCCCAGGGTAGAAAGCTCTATACTGTCGGGCTCATGCCCGCACATCATGCCGTGCTTCGACAGCTCGTTTTCCAGAGCCACACCGACGATTCCTGCCTGCACACAGGCTCGGAGGTTTTTCCGGTCGATCCATTCGATCTTGTTCATTCTTCGCATGTCGACCGAAACAATCATTCTTTTTTCCCAAGGCGGCAGTTTGAGAGCGCAGCTGACGCTTGTGCCTCCTCCATAAGGGACCAGGCAAACGTCATGCTCGCCGGCAAGGCGGACAATATTCTTGGCGTCCTCCTCAGACTCGCAGTAAAAAACCATGTCCGCAAAGCGCTCCAAGCGGCCGTAGAGTACCTGGTAGACTTCGTCTGTGGTGGTCTGCCCATGGCTGTGAAGCAGACGATCCCGGTCCTCGAAGCTGTACTGACCGGGGTGGAAGTGAGCCTTGACCGCCTCGCAGAAGCCTGGGTTCAGGATCGGCGGGTCAATAGGTTTGTTCTTTAGTTCCTCCTTCTGGTCGTGGATATCAAGCTGGATACCCAGCACTTCCTCCACGTACGGGATAAAGTCCGGCATCCTATAACCGGAAAGGTTGTAACGCTTTCCCGTCAGCTCAACGGTGCGGTCCTCATGAACGATGAATTCAGTGTCGGCAAAACCCCATTTGTGGTCCCATGGTGTATTGTCCAGGCCAACGGGTGTCAACGGACTGTTATCCGGCATTGCTAGACCTCCATAAACTCCCGATGATTTTAGGGACGGAAGTGCAGAGAGTCAATCGAGGGAGGGAAGAGCGGGGAGGGCGGGAAAGAGCCTGTTGGAATACCGGTCAAACGCAACGGCCAGTCACTCAGCAGGAAGTTACTGCGCTCCCGGCTCTGTTGTGGTTAACTATCCCGCATGAAGAACCGGGTCACTCGAAGAGACTTTCTCACCGACGCCTCGTTGCTGGCGGCCGCTGGAGCTTCAGCAAATCTCTTGCAGCAGGGCAATCAACGCCCCAACATCCTCTGGATTACCAGCGAAGACAATGGACCACACCTTGGCTGTTACGGCGACAGGTTTGCCACAACTCCCAACCTGGATCGGCTGGCGAGCAAGGGCACGATTTATCTGAATGCCTGGTCGAACGCCCCGGTCTGTGCTCCGGCTCGGACAACGATTATTACCGGAATGTATCCTCCTTCCACAGGTTCGGAGCACATGCGAAGCAATGTTCCTTTGCCGGAAGGTATGAAGCTGTATCCCCAGTTTTTGCGCGACGCAGGCTACTACTGCACCAACAACAGCAAAGAAGATTACAACGTCGAGAAACCGGGTCAGGTGTGGGACGAATCGAGTACGCAGGCTCATTGGAGAAACCGAAAACCCGGACAGCCCTTTTTTGCGGTTTTCAACTTCACCCAAACGCATGAGAGCCAGATCCGTAGACGTCCGCACGACGCGGTGCACGACCCGTCAAAGGTTCGAGTCCCTGCATACCACCCGGATACCCCGGAAGTACGACAGGACTGGGCACAGTACTACGACAAGATGACCGAAATGGACGTGGCAGCCGGGAAGGTTTTGGCCGAACTCGAGCGTGACGGCCTGCATGAGGAGACCATCGTGTTCTATTACGGGGACCATGGACCGGGCATGCCAAGAAGCAAGCGCTGGCCCTACAACAGTGGGTTGCGCGTGCCGCTTATCGTGTATGTTCCCGAGAAGTTCAGGCGTCTGGCTCCTCCCGATTACAGGCCGGGCGGAAGGTCGGAGCGATTGGTCAGCTTTGTCGATCTCGCTCCTACGGTCTTAAGCCTGGCGGGAATCAATCCGCCCGCCTACATGCAAGGCCACGCCTTCATGGGGCCTTTTGCAGCGCCCGAGCAGAATTGTCTCTATGGCTTCCGGGGACGAATGGATGAACGCCTCGACTTGGTCCGCTCAGTTCGAGACAAGCGCTATGTTTACATCCGAAACTTCATGCCCCATAAGATCTACGGCCAGTACGTGAGTTACATGTTCGAGACCCCCACTACACGGGTGTGGAAGGACCTTTACGACCAGGGGAAGCTGCGGCCGGAGCAGAAAACATTCTGGGAAACGAAGGCGCCGGAAGAGTTATACGATCTCGAAACAGACCCGGACGAAGTGCGTAATCTCGCGAACTATCCCGAATATCGCGATGTCCTTGAGAGGCTGCGCGGAAAACAGCGTGAACTTGCTCTTCGCATTCGCGACGTGGGGTTCCTTCCAGAAGCGGACATGCACCAGCGAGCCAAGGGAAAGACCGCCTACGAGGTCGGCCATGACCCGGCTCTGCCTCTGGAGCGTATCATTCAGACGGCTGAGCAGGCCTCGTCCCTTTCGTCCGACGCTGTCTCCCACCTGAAGGGTCTCCTCAGTGATACCGACGCGGCTGTACGTTATTGGGCGGTGATGGGAATCCGCATGCGAGGACGGGAAGCGGTGATCGAATGCGAGGAAGCGCTTGAAGAAGCTCTGTCCAGCGATCCCTCTCCGTCCGTGAAGATCGTCGCGGCAGAGGCGTTGGGACTCTACGGCAAGCAGAGTGGACTGGATCGTTGTCTTAAGGTACTCCTTGACTTCGCCGACGTTCGCAAACACGGAGTCTATGTGAGTATAGCCGCCCTCAACGCGATTGATGAATTGGATGGCCGGGCTCTCGGCATCAAGGGAGCGATTCGTGCCTTGCCGAAAGATGATCCCAATCTCGATCAGAGGCTGAGAGGATACACGGGCAGGCTGCTCGAAAAGATCCTGGCGGATCTGGACGCAGGCGCTTAGTAATCCAAGGCGAGAATTCGACTGCTGTTTGTTTGTAGTCCGACCTTCAGGCGGGCGTTAGAGCGTTGGGTCTTTATCGTGGCCGGACTCTCCAGAGTCCGGCACCGTGCCGGTTTTGCCGGCAATTCTCTCTATGCCTGTTTCCTGAGTGTCCGGAAGGTGATCGAGTACCGCAGTCCCTTGGTGGGGGGAATGCAGTGTTGCCATTGATCGCGTGCTTCCCCTGACAGAACGTAAAGAGAACGAGGCTCAACAATAGTTTCGGTGGTGTGACGTTGGGCGCCCTCGCCCTTTCGAAAGCGCAGCCGACAGGGGCCGGCCAGGGAAACCGCGAGAACAATGCCGAAGGCCGGCGCGTCGCGATGCCAGCCGATGGCAGCGCCGGCGGTGTATTCAGTGAGCAGCGCCTCTCCGAGTTCTTCCGGGTTCAGCCCAATAGCCTGAGCTGCCCGCTCCCTCAAAGGAAAGAGGAACTGCGGTAACGGGGGACCGGGGGTGATTTTGAAGGATTCGTACCCGTAAACCCAGCCGTAGTGGATGACGCGCCTGCGAGCCGGCATGCCCCGCAGGGTTATGGTTGAAAACGGCAGAAGCGAGATCTCTTCAAGCAGTGCCGATTCTTCCTGTACGGAGATGAACTCCGCACGGTAAACAAAACCTGGCGGTAAGTCTCTCCTATTCACCATCGGTTACTCTCATTATGAAGCCTACCTTACTTCCTCTTGACCAGGACACACCAATCTTCCCAGGGATCCGACGGTGGCAGGCCAAGGCTTGAGATTCGTCCTCCCTGCACTTCTTTGACGCTTCCAGTGGCGAGCCGTCCGCCCGTTCGGGGGTTAAACCACTGGACCCGGTAGGCGCCCGTAACACCGGTCAGATCCAATTCACAGCTGCCGCCGTCAGGCAGGTAAACGACGTAGACTTCGCCAGCTTTGGCGAGCGCATAGCGCGAGTTGTCTGATTGCGTATTCCCGACGAGGGAATCGGCGTTCGTCATTTCCCAAAATGGGATCTGGTTATCTTGAAAAAACGAAAGAGCGATCCGGCAGAAGTCCCAGCTGCGGTCTCGACTTCTGAAGTCCTCGCAGTTCAAATCGTTTTGAGGGAGCCTGTAGCCGAAGTAGTACTCAACACCGGCGCCTCCGGCCATCAGGTTACCCCACAGCGTGTACTTGCGTATGTCGTTCAAGTCGTAAGTCTTGCCGTCTCGGGTTTGTGCCTTTCCGTCGAACCCTTGGTAGCCAGGATCAGGCGGCACGCCAAGTTCCGCCGGGTTCTGTTCGTCGTTGGCAACCACCCAGGGACGCCCCAGCCTTGCCGATTCCTGCAGCCAGTGAAGCGTCTTTCCGTGCGTCTGACTCCAGTGGTTTTGTAAAGAAGCCCCGGTCAGCACCGACTGATCTCCGACAAGCTTTGAGTAGACTCTGTCCTGCCAGTCCGGGAAGGTGTGAACTACTATGTGATGATCGTACGGATCGATTTCACGAATGTACCGGGCCATGGCTTGTTGCTGTTCGGCCGACTGGGTGTTCTCCTCGCCGAGATTCCAGTTGAGGGCCAATTGGTACCCGAAACGGGCTATCAACTCCCGGCAGTACAGTTTTCGCTCCATTCCCAGATCGCCCCCGTCAAGTGCGGCGGGCACAACTGTAAGATCCCCCAGCCGGTTATCGTCGTTTTCGTTTTCCTGCATTTTGAAGTGAAGGTATAGGCCAAGTTTCTGAGCATGGTCGAAAACGATCTGCCATTGATCCAGTTTAGAGCAATCGTAGTGACGCTTGTCCGTAGGTGAGGTGAACGGCCAGACGTCTTCCCCGTCTCCACCAACGTTGTAGGTGATGAAGGAAAAGGCGTTCAGGCCTTTCATTGCCAGGTAGTTCAATGCGCCTACGAGGCATTTCCCCTTGCCATCGCCCCAGGTCGGATCGCCGGCTCTCCAGTCCGCGCAGTGCGCTTCGTATCGGTGCAACCCCGACGGGGCAGCTTCACCCGGGCGCACGGTACTCGAGATCTTCAAGGATGCAGTTCCATCAAAATCGGCATAGGCCAGCAGGTTTTCGGGAGCGTCCGGGCCGGCCTTCAGGAAGTATTCACCGGTGCCTGCAAACTGCAGATGGTGTTTGCCTACGTATCGCAAACGACCCTTGGCACGGAAATCGCGACCAGACTTGTCAGTCGGCGCGATAGAAAAGCGTCCCTCCACGCCATGAATCCCGCGTAATTCTTCGGCGCCAGCCGACGGTTCAACGGCGATGTTCTTGCCTTTGAGGAACTCCACGCGATAGTTCCATATGCCAGGCTTGTCTGGGGATAAGTGAGCACGCCACTTATGACCTGATCGGGCGGACGTATGAGCAGCATTTCCGTCAGCCGCGAAATAGCCGGGTACCTGATAGCGTGGCGTGCCGGAGGCATGAGTAAAGATGACGGTCATCCGATAATCCAGGAATGGATTCGGATCGGTGTCGGTCTCGTTCGCTTCAGGCCCATCGATCGTGAGCGTTACTTTGTGCCACTGCTTCAACTCACCGTCGATGCGGACCAAGGATGCCGCCACCAGCGGCAGGCAGGCCGCCATACTAATCAGTAGTAGCGACACTACCAGAATTGCTGTCCTTTGTTTTTCAATACGACACCCGATTGTTCGTGCTTGCACGGCAGTCAGAGTCCCGAGCATGCACCGATTCTCTCACAGGTCCCTCGCAGAACGAACCAGTAGTTGCCTCGTTCGGAGACTACGCGGATAAGCAGGCCACACGAATGCGGGGGCAGACTCTCCAGAGTCAGAGAAAGCCCCCGGCCCGATCCGCAGGCCCGGGGGCTTTGGTGTGAAACCGGCCGGGCTGCGCTTCGCGCGGGTGCAGGCGCCAGCCGGTTCTTGAAGAAGGATGGTTAGAAACTCAACCTCAAGCCGAATCGAACAATACGCTCCGGAGCATTGTCACTGGTGCTGAGGATGCGCATGAAGTTGCTGGAATTAGCACTCGGCTCCGGATTGTTGAAGTGAGGCGTATTGGTGATGTTGAAGAATTCGGACCGGAATTCCAGTCCGACATCTTCCGCTAAGGCGAAACGTCGGAACAGGGAGAAATCCATGTTGACCCAGGTGGGGCCACGCAGGATATTCCGCCCGGCAGTCCCGTAGCAGTCATTGCCTGTGCAGGTCTGTCCAGGTATCCGATTGACCGGCGCGAACGCGCTGGTATCGTAATATGGAGTATCCCTGATGCCTCCAAGCGTTTCGACGTTGGGCGCAATCTGGTCGGCGGTCTGGGAGTTGTGAACGGTTTCGATGGTGTTGGCTGAAGTAACGGTGAAGGGCTCGTTTTCGCTGACCGAGAAGATCCCGTTCACTTGCCAGCCGCGGATGATTTTGCTCAGTGCTCCGTCCCCGGTGCGACCAAAGGGCAAGTCATAGATAGCCGCAAGCTGCAGAACATGCGGACGATTAAAGCCGGCCTGCGCGCGGTTACGGAACAGGATCGACGGGTCGTTCCACATGAGCTCGGCCCAGCCGTCATCGTCGGTCATGTTGATGGCTCGCGAATAGGTGTAGGCGCCTTTCAGGAAGAAACCACCGGTGAACCGTCGGTTAATCGCAACTTGCAACGAATGGTAGTTGGCGCTGAGCCAGCCATCCCAGAACCGGATCGTGGCGTCGCTGCGCGGAAACAGTTGTCGCCCCTCGGTACCGCCTCCGGGAGGAGACCAGTTGACCAAATGGTCCGCCAGCTGATTGGTCGTCTGTGTGCCGACATAACCTATAGAAGTTACGACATCACCTGGCAATTTCCGCTCGTATACCAGGTTCCACGACTGAATGTAACCCCTGTGAACTTCGTCTTCCGGCATCGTTCTCATTTCCACAAAGGACGGGAGTGGAATCACAGCACCGGGAGAAGTCTCAGGACCCGTGAAGATGGGAATGCCCTCATCGAGAGTCTGTTGAGGAACAAACGGATCATTGGACCGGAAGGTGCCGGCGATCGTCAGCGGGAAGAACCCGCGCAGAGGACGCGCAAAAGGCAGCGGATCATAAGTGATTCCGTAACCACTGCGGATCACGTCGTTATCGCTGATTCGATAGGCGAAGCCAATGCGAGGAGCGAAGTTGTTTCGTGAGACTTTAATGTTGTTCTCGAGAATAACATTGAAAGTCTCGAAATCCAGGAACTCCATCTCCCTGTCGTCACGAGTGACCAGCGGATAGTATTCGTACCGGAGGCCGACATTCAAGGTCAGGTTGGGAGTCAACTGCCATCGGTCACGGAAGTAAACCGCGTGCTGCCACTCGTTCGCAGTCATCAGCTCCCATTGGAGGCTCTTGCCAAGTTCGGTGGTCTGTCCTAACAGAAAGGCGGCATATCCGTTCGCATTCGACGGGGTTATCTCGGCGCCTTTGGATCCGGTCACTTCGATCGGGAATTCAAAGTTTCCGCGTGGCCCAGGCCCGATTTCCGGTTGCCAGTGGATCAAATCGTGACGGACCATGTCGTATCCGAACCGAGTCTCATGGTTTCCCTTGGTCCAGCTGAAGTTGTTGGTGAAGGTGTAGCTGTCCTCGTCCCTGAAGAGCGGGCTCCAGCCGTCCACCTGGCCGAGAGCCGCATAGCCGCCGATGCCGAATCGGGGGACTCCGCCGCAACGATTGATGCCTCCTACCATGCAAGCTCGAGACTGCGGCTCGGTCGAGTTGGTGCCGGGGATTCCCAGCACTTCCTGGCCGAAGTTCCCAGTGTCGATGTCTGCGGTCAGAACCTCCTGATCCATATCGTTCACTCCAAAGTTGCCATCCATGAGGAATGTCGGAGTGATCGTCCAGGTGTGGCCGATGCCGTAAACTTTGACGTCGGTGAGACCTCGTCCGTCGCCGCCCCCACCGATCGCACCCCCACCCGCGGGACCGAAGATCGCGTCTTTAGTCACTTCGGCGTCCATGAAACTGAACTTGCCCCACGTTCGGTAGTTCTCGCTGAAGTAATAATCGACTTTGGCGTCGATATTGTGTCGATCCAATGCCTCCGTTCCGGACCGCTCGAAGTTGTCGGTAACCCCGGGAAGGTTCGGCAGTGGGACCAGGTCCTGCAGAGTGCGGGCCGCCGGACTCATGCGATCCTGTGGGATGATATTGTTCGGGAACGGTGTGCGGCCTGTGCCGTCAGGGTTGCCGCTGAGCGGGTCGAAGATGATCGCATCCGGCACGTTTGGATCGGCGCCAGGCAGGAAGGCGCTGAAATCGCCAGCCCGCTGAGCCGCGGTTGCGACCGTGACCGTCTGGGTTCTAGCCAATCCCTGGAATGTTCCCTCCCAGCCGCCAAAGAAGAAAAACTTGTCCTTCATGATCGGCCCACCCAGGGTGAATCCGGTAATTGAACGCCTGCCCGCCGGATTGTCCGCTTCGCCGTCACCATCATCGTCGAGATAGTTAAAGAAATCTCGGGCGTTCAGAGCGCTGTTCTCATGGTATCCGAACACCGAACCGGACAGTTCGTTCGTTCCTGACTTGGTGACGACTGTCAAAGCCGCGCCGCCGGCAAAACCCTGCTCGGCGTCGAAATTGTTAGTGGAAACGTTCACCACCTCGATGGTCTCCGAAGGAGGAACGTAGGCGGTGTGGTGCGGCAGCCAGATGTTGACACTCTGGGCGCCGTCGATTCGAGTGTTGTTGTTATTGCGGGCGGTGCCGTTGACGTTGGTCGTCAAAGCGCGCCCAGGTGTGTCGGTAACCGCGTTCTGGAATTCACCGGGGGTCGCGCCGGGAACCAGGTTGAGCAGGCTCTGATAGTTCCGATACTGGTTCAGAGGCAGATCGGTGATCTCTTTGCTCTCAACCTGGACTTTGACCTCGCTGGTGTCCGTCTGGAGCAGAGTGCTGGCGCCAGAAACCGTGATGGTTTCGGCTACACCGCCCACTTGAAGCGTGACATCCTGACGAGTCACGTTACCGACGGTTACCACAACGTTTTCGTTTACAAATTCACGAAAGCCAGACATGGTCGCCCGGAGCGTGTACGTCCCCCTGGGAACGTTGGTGATCAAATACGCACCGGCTTCATTCGTGACCGCCGTCTGACTGAAATTCGTGGCCGGGTTGGTGATGGTCACTTCCACCCCCGGTATTGCTCCGCCCGTCGTGTCTCTCACGTTCCCTGACACGGACCCGTAGAGCACTTGCGCCCGGGCCGTATCAAGGGAAGCGAAGCAGAGCAGGGCGAGCACCACGGCACCCCATAGAGTACCGCGGATCGGCCTGAAAAGCCGTTGACCTCTCATTACCCCTCCTAAGGAAAGGAATTGGCGGACTGTTAATCGGAGCAGCAACAGGAAATTCTTTATTCACTGCTGCGGACTGTTAATCGGAGCAGCAACAGGAAATTCTTATTGACTCCTAATGCAATAATTATTCCGTCTCAGATCACTCGGCAGGGCGGGTTACCTAAGCCTTGTCGGAAGAGTCAGTTGTCGGGTTGATGCAAGTACCGCGCCTTCCGGCGCTGCTCCTTCGTCGCTTCAAGTATTTGAATCCGCTAACTGCAAGTTCAATTATTTGGACAGAGGTCTTGGTGACTTCCCCGAACAGAAACACTCGGTGGGAAATAACGCTTCAAGTTGAGGACTGCGAGGACTGATATCACTGCACAGATGAATTGTATCAATACGGAACATGTTCCAGAATTGCATTGATTCTGTACAGGCGGGCTGATACTCTTTCTCCGGTTAGGCCACCTCCCGAGGCCGGGAGGTCGTGCCGTCGAAAGGTGACCAACTTGCTACTCGGAATTGACATCGGAGGGCGACGAATCAAGGCGGGATTAGTTGATTCGAACGGGCTTCTTTGCCGGCAGCTCGCCGTTCCGACTCCGGCCGACATCGAACAATTCAGGTACGCCCTGGAATCGATCATTACCGAAATCGCTGGAACCGCACGTATTGAGGCGGTCGGAGTGGCGTGCAAGGGGATAATCGATCCCGAAACCACCAAGGTGGAAGTGGTTCCTGGCATCTTTCGCTTTCTGGAGGGGGTCACCCTGTCGCAAGTGGTCGGCGCAGCGGTGAAGGAAAAGGTTCCGGTCTTCGCGGATAACGACGCGAGGGTGGCGCTTATGGGCGAACGGGTTTGGGGCGCCGCCCGGGGCCTTCGCAACGTCGTAATGCTGACCTTGGGAAGCGGACTGGGCGGTGCGGCCCTCGTGGAAGGGCGGCTGCTGCATGGCAAGAACAGTGTGGGCGGACATCTGGGTCATGTCACAATAAATCCGCGCGGCCCGATGTGTGTCTGCGGCAACAAAGGATGCCTGGAGGCCTACTTTTCTGGCAATGCAATCGAAGCCGAAGCGCGAGCGGCCCTGTGCCGCGGATGTGAGTCGCCGATGACGGCCGCTTTCAGCAACCGTCCGGAAGACCTGACCTGTGAGGAAATTTTCCGCTGGGCGGCGAGGCAAGACCCGGTTGCTGCCGCAATTGTTAACCGCGCGATCGAATACTTGGCGGCCGGGATAGCAGGCTTGGTCCATATCTTTGATCCGGAGATGGTGATTCTGGGCGGACAGATCTCCCTGAACGACACTGTCCTGCTCCCCACCATCCGGGCCGAAGTGGGATGGCGTACGCAAAGGCTTATTCGCCGGCCGGTCCCTATTGTCAGGCAACAGCTTAGCGATCCCTCGGGTGTCATCGGTGCCGCTGCCTTGGCTCATCTGTGTTGCCAAGGCCGGGCGGAGGCCAAGTCTTTGTCGGCTCGGGACCGAGCGTTCTCCGGGTTGATCGAGAATTGAATGATGATTGAGATTATTCGCAAGATTCAGCCATCTCCCATTCGAACGGTTCTTTTCGACTTCGACGGAACGTTGTCGTTGATACGCCAGGGTTGGCAGGATGTGATGATTTCCTTCATGGTCGAGACGCTCCAGGACTATGGGGCGTCGGAGCCGGAGGAACAGCTGCGCGAGCACGTCAACGAATACATCACGCGCCTGACCGGCAAGCAGACGATTTACCAGATGATTCAGCTGGCCGAGGAGATCAGGCAGCGGGGGGGCAATCCGGAAGATCCGCTCGTTTACAAACATCGATATCACGAACGGCTTTGGGAGGTGATCAAGGACCGAGTGCGGGGGTTGGAGTCGGGAGAATACGCTCCCCATGACTGGCTCGTCAATGGCTCTGTCGCCGTATTGGAGAACCTTTCGGCTCGCGGGGCCAAACTCTTCCTGGCCAGCGGCACCGACGAGGTTTTCGTTCGACGTGAGGCCGAACTGCTAGGTCTGACGCGCTTCTTCGGCAACCGGATTTACGGCGCCGTCGATCAGTATCAATTGTTCTCCAAGAAGATCGTGATTCAAAGGTTAATCTCCGACGAGAAACTCCAAGGAAGTGAATTCGTTGCTTTCGGCGACGGATATGTTGAAATCGAAAACGCCAAGGAGGTCGGTGGGACGGCCGTTGGGGTTGCGAGCGAAGAACGGGTGCGAGGCGGAAAGGTCGATGAGTGGAAGCGTCAGAGGTTGATATCCGCGGGCGCCGACATTATCGTCCCGGACTTTT
>DAOTAI010000490.1:0-3673 GCA_035593865.1 Acidobacteriota bacterium | reverse complement strand
TCGGAGATGAGCCGGCTCCTTTTGACGAAAATCGTCCTCACCTCCGGGTTCGCAATCAAGTCCAGGTAACGCTGACGATACCGGATTTCGACGTCCTGAAGCCCATGCCACTTCTCGGGGAGCGGTAAGAAGGATTTGGCGAGAAGATGCAGCTCGTCTAGCAGGATTGTAAGTTCTCCAGTTCGGGTTCGAAACATCATCCCGGATACGCCGACCAAATCGCCGATGTCAAGCAAACGGTAAAGCTCGTAGTACTTCTCGCCCAGTCGATCCTGCCTGGCGTAGATCTGGATCTTGCTTCCTCCGCCGCTCAGATGAGCGAATCCCGCCTTCCCGTGACCGCGCAAGGCAATCACCCGGCCTGCAACCCTGACATTGACCGGCTGTTGCTCCAACTCTTCGCCCGATTTAGTCCCAAACTGCTCCAGCAGTTGAGGGACAGTATGATCCCATTCAAACTTGTGCGGATAAGGATCAAACCCAAGTTCACGGATCGCCTCAAGCTTCTGATAGCGCGTACTCTGCTCGCTCATTGCTTCCCTTCTTTAGCCCCTGCTTCCAGTTCTATCCGCACTGCGTCCAGGACCCCGTTCACGAACTCAGTAGCCTCGTCGCCGCTGTACTTACGGGCGATCTCGATGGCCTCGTCGATTACTACCACTTTCGGCGTGGGAGCAGACAGAAATTCGGCGATAGCCATGCGGAGAATGTTGCGGTCTACGGCTGACATCCGTTCCAGTCGCCAGTGCAAAGCATGCCGGCGGATCAAGTCGTCAATACTTTCTTTTTGACCTAGCGCCTCCTGAAACAGGAATTCCGCATATTGTCGAGTTGGTTCTTCAGTGGGATTAAGCCTCCAGAAAAGGGGCATCATCTCGTCCGGCTGGTTGTTCCCCAAATCATGCTGGAACAACAAGTGGAGGGCATATTCTCGTGCTTTCCGTCGACTGCTCATGGGGACCACACAGTATGCCGGTCACACTCGCCGGCGTCAATTGTCAGCTGCCCTCGATTTCTTTGAGCAGATTTGCCATCTCGATTGCAGCCAGCGCGGCGTCCACACCTTTGTTGCCGTGTTTCAAGCCGGCACGGTCCATCGCCTGTTCCACCGTATCGGCCGTAATGATTCCATAGCCGATCGGTATCTGGTGCTGTACCGACAGCAAGTTCAGGGAGTTGGTCACGGCGGAAGCCAGAAAGTTGTAATGATCGGTCTGGCCCTTGATGATGGCGCTCAGACAAACGACAGCGTCGCATGTTCCTTTCTCCGCCAGAGCCCTCGCTGCCAACGGGATCTCAAAGCTCCCGGGGACCCGTACTACTTCAATGTCCGAGTCGCCTATACCGGTCCGATGCAGGATATCGACCACTCCCTCGAGCAGGCGCTCGGTCACGCTCGAGTTGAAGCGACTGACAACCACACCAATTCGGAGACCGCTCGAGTTCAACTTCCCGACTGTTTCCTTCACCGTTCCTCCCTTTGCCGATTAACAATTCCCCTGAAGACCGGCTTGCGCTTCTCCAGGAACGCTTTCGTGCCTTCCTTCATATCCTCGGTGGCGCACGCCAATCCAAATAACCCGGCCTCCACCAACAAAGCCCTTTCAAGCGGCATACTGGCTCCGGCTCTGACTGCTTCCAGGACTAAACTAAGCGCATACGGCGCGTTCGCCATGATTTTGTTCGCCAGCTCCCGACAATAAGGAAGCAACTCGTTTTCTGGGACGACGCGATTCACCAGTCCAATCCGGTCAGCCTCGCGGGCATCAACGACGTCTCCAGTCAGCAGGAGTTCCAGGGCTCGGCCTTGACCAACCAGACGCGGCAGGCGCTGAGTCCCTCCGTATCCCGGAATGAGCCCGAGCTTGACTTCCGGCTGACCGAACCGGGCGTTCTCGCTGGCGATCCGGATATGACAGGCCAATGCCAACTCACAGCCCCCACCCAGACAATAGCCGTTGACTGCAGCAATCACCGGTTTTGGAAGAGACTCGATTTGGCTGAACACCTGCTGTCCCCGAAGAGACATTGCCCTTCCGGCAACCCCATCCAACGTAGCCAACTCCTTGATGTCCGCGCCCGCAACAAATGCCTTCTCCCCCGCTCCCGTTACAATCACGGCCCCTGTCTCCGGATCATCACGCAAGGAGCTAAAGGCAGCCTCCAACTCATCCAGCAGCCTTGCGTCAAGCGCGTTCAGCGCCTCCGGGCGGGCAATCTGCAGTAGTGCGACGCCGGCCTCGACACTCAGGTGCAGATTTGCATACTGCTCGGTTCGCATTCTTCCCCTCTAAGCTAAACTATTAGTTTCGTAGTGTTGATCAGCCCAGGTCAAGGAGGAAAACCGGAAGACCGGTAGCGCTCAAGCCCATCGGGTGTCTCGATGGTGATCAGCGCCGAGACACCAGGGAGAGATTCAACCAGCTTCAGACCTTCCTCGGGCGGCATAACACACAGCGCTGTAGCCAGCGCATCCGCGGTCATCCCGTCCGGGGCAATCACGGTTGCACTTGCAGGTACCGTTGATCCAACCCCCGTTTTCGGGTTCACGATGTGCGAATATCTCTTCCCCTGGATTTCCGAGTATTGATATGTGCCTCCGGAGGTGGCGATAGCCGAATTTATCAAGAGGATAGGCCTGACAGGCCCGGTATCAGGCCCGGGCTTCTCCACTGCGACCCGCCAGCCCTCGCGACCAGGCGGTGGATCGGAGACTACGATATCGCCTCCCGCGTCAACCAAAGCCCTGGTTATGCCCCTGGACCGGAGAACCAGGAGAGCCTGTTCGGCGGAGTACCCTTTCGCTACCCCGCTCAGGTCGAGTTGCATCCCTTTTTTCTTCAGATTCACGCTGTGCTTGTCCGTCCGGATTTCGACATTGCGATAGCCGACAAGCTTGCGGGCGCGGTCAAGCGCACCATCGTCGGGCATTTTGTGAGTTCGCCTGGATTCCCGCCAAAGGAGAACCACGGGACCGACCGTGAAATCGAAAGCCCCGTCAGTGAGGCGAGCAAGTCGCACACTGGCCGAGAGTACGCGATAAAGGTCCACCCCCACGGGCCGTTCCCCCTGGCCGCTGGATGCCGAGAGCCGGCTGATTTCGCTGTCAGGTCGGTAATGGCTTAAGATCGCTTCGAGATCATCGATCCGCGAGAACGCCTGGTCAGCCGCCTGTCGAGCCTCAGCCTGGTTCGAGGCATAGAGAACAATCCGAAAGGTCGTCCCCATTTTCAACCTTGCATATTCAAAGCGGCTCAGAGGAGGACCGGCAGAATCGGCGCCGGCGACGATTGCCGGGGCCAGGAGCAGGCTGATCAGGAGGGTTTTTAATCGCATTTTCTCGCCACTGGGAATTCTAGCAGAGCCTGAAAAGCGCTGCGCTCCAAGCTCTGTTCGAGTGTGTGAAGAATCGGCGGGTCTGCAACGTAGGGTGGGGTTTCGAAGAAGGGCGCGTCAGCGCCCGGATGAAACCCACCGCCCCGGAGCGGCGAATTTTAACAGGGCCCGGCGGGTCTGCAACGTAGCAACGTAGGGTGGGTTTCGAAGGAGGGCGCGTCAGCGCCCGGATGAAACCCACCGCCCCGGAGCCGCGAATTCGAACAGAGCCCGGCGGGTCTGCAACGTAGATGCTATGCAGGAGGGAAGGCGGAACATTTGGGAGACAGGAGCAAGG
>DAOTAI010000489.1:0-3686 GCA_035593865.1 Acidobacteriota bacterium | reverse complement strand
CAGGAGCTTCTTCTGGCGTACCTTACCGGAGAACACGAACTCACCCCGGAAGGTTCCAATTCGAGAGAAGACCCGGTCTTGATCAAGGGGAGCGTAAATCCGCTTCAAGACTAATGAATAACTCAGTGGAGATGAAAAGAGATCCTATGCCGTATCCACGTTTTGACCGTACGCTTCTGGAATTGAAGCCGCTGTCGGAAAGAAAGCATCTGATTCGCCTTTCTGGTTTTCCCACGCTTGACCAGCCGGTGAACCGCCTGAAGGACCCTGCTTTTCCGCAGATTGCCGCGAGGATCGTCGAGGCCAGGAAGAACGGGGCGGCGGTCATCCTGATGATGGGTGCCCATCTGCTGAGGGCAGGCGCCTCGCGCTACCTGATAGACATGATGAGGCGGGGGCTGGTAACGCATATCGCCATGAATGGCGCCGTCGTTATTCATGACTATGAGATGGCGCTGATAGGTGCAACAACAGAGAGCGTGGCGGAGTACATCGCGATTGGTCAGTTCGGACTCTGGGAGGAAACGGGTGAGATAAACCGGATAGTGGCCGACGGTGTAAAGTGCGGACTGGGCTTCGGCGAGGCGGTCGGAAAAGCTATCGCCGAAGGGGATTTCCCGAATAAGGACATCAGCGTGCTGGCGGCCGGTTACCGCCTGGGTGTTCCTCTCACCGTTCATGTCGGACTAGGTTACGACATCATTCATGAGCATCCCAATTGCGATGGCGCCGCCACTGGACAGGCTTCGTACGACGATTTTCTGATCTTTACCGAAAGTGTCAGAAAACTGGAAGGCGGGGTCCTATTGTGTTTCGGATCGGCAGTTATGGGGCCCGAGGTTTATTTGAAGGCACTGTCTATGGCCAGGAACGTTGCGAGGCAGCGGGGCGAGACGATCCGCCACTTCACGACCGCCGTTTTTGACCTGTTTCCCCTGGAAAATGATATCGATCAAGAACCGGCCCGCGATGATTTTCGCTACTACTATCGGCCTCTGAAGACCATCCTGATCCGGACGATTCGGGACGGCGGAGAGAGTTTTTATGTTCGCGGACATCACAACCGCACCCTGCCGACTCTTTACTCTCACTTGGAGGAACTCACCAGTGAAAGAACGCAGGCTTGAAGAAATCCTCGGTCGCTTTGCCGAATTGCGCATCCTCGTGGTCGGCGACTTCTTTCTGGATCAGTACCTCGAAATCGATCCGGATCTGGCCGAGATTTCTCTTGAAACCGGTCTGGAAGCTCACCAGGTGGTGGCGGTCCGAAACAGCCCCGGGGCGGCAGGAACGGTCTGTTCGAATCTTGCGGCGCTCGGCGTCGGGGTGCGGGCACTGGGAATAATCGGTCGAGACGGCAACGGGCTTGAACTGCTCAAGGGCCTGCAGGATCGCGGCGTCGACACCGGCCTGATGGTCGAGACCTTGGAGCGATACACTCCGGCTTATTTGAAGCCTATGAGAAGAACTCCCGGCGGTGCCGAGGAAATGAACCGGCTCGATATCAAGAACCGTACTCCCACCCCCGAGGCTTTGCAGGAGGAGGTGATCACGAGGTTCGGCTCTGCGCTCGAGGGGGTTCAGGGGGTTATCATCGCCGACCAGGTTGAAGAGGACGATCATGGGGTCATTACTTCAGCCGTGCGATCCGAGTTAGAGAGACTGGCCCGGGCACACGAGGAAAAGATCTTTCTGGCCGATTCACGAGCCCATATAGGGGCTTTTCAGGACGTCATCATAAAGCCCAACGAGAAGGAGGGAATGGCCGCCGTGAGGGCTCGAGGGCTCGACGATCCCGAATATGAGGAATTGCTCGGGGCGCTTTTCTCACAGACCCGAAAACCGGTATTTCTGACCTGCGGGGAGAGGGGAATTTACGTATACGACGGGGTCAACATAATTCACTGTCCTGCGATTCCAGTCTGTGGCCCTATAGATATCGTAGGCGCCGGAGACAGCGCCAGCGCTGGAATCGTGTCAGCCTTGTGCGCGGGCGCCAATTTGGAGGAAGCGGCTCTAGTGGGGAACCTGTGCGCTTCAGTAACGATCAGGAAAATCGGCGTCACCGGTACTGCTTCCCCGGAGGAAATCCGGGAGAGCTTCGGCAGATTGCAAAAATAAGCCATCTTTGCGGAGCGACAATGTCTCGGATTAGTTTGAAACACACGGCCTGTGTTCTTTTGACCTTGTTCACCGTGGCGGCTGTCGCGCCACCCGTTCTGGCCCGCGGCTCAAGGGAAGGGAAGCAGAACGGGTCTCGCCCAGGCGTGAGACCAGTAGAGCGGACGGCTCGTGGATCGTGGCGTGATGAGGTCAGGAGAGGTCTGCGAGGAGCGGGGGTTGAAGCACGAGTGGAGCACTACTTTTCCAAAGTGGACGGCGAAAGGCGACCGTATGGAATCTGTGTTACCGATCCCTCTTCGACCCCGAAACCACTCGTGGTGGTGGTGAATCCGGGGGCCTCTTCGGACGGTGATGGCGACGCCCTCCTTGCTGGAGCGGAAGAGATGGCGTGGTATGCCGTGAAGAACGGTCGGGCCTGCGTGGTGATCCGCCCGTCCGGGAGGGGGCCAGGATCGCTTTACCAGAACTACGGGGAAGTCGATGTTTTAGAGGCAATCGAAGATGTGATGTCCAAACACCCGATCGATCGAGACCGCATTGTATTAATCGGGCACTCCATGGGAGGCGCCGCCACCTGGTATCTGATATCTCATTATCCCGACGTCTTTGCAGCCGGGGCGCCCCTCTCGGGCTACTGCGATTACCGGCTCTGGAATAAGCCGGGCGGCTACGCGTTTCCCATGCAACCCTGGGAGGAGCCATCCTGGAAGTCGAGGTCGGCAGCCTTTCTGGTGGAGAATTTTCAGCACACGCCGGTCTGGATCGTGCACGGCGAGTGGGACCGTGGAGTAGGGAGCGGAGTACCGGTGGCTCATTCCCGACGGATGGCCAGTTTGTTGAAAGAGCAAGGGTATTCGTACAAGTACACCGAAGTGCCGCAAACGGGCCATCATTTCGGGGATCGCGCGTTGATTGAAGAGGTTGTCCTCTGGCTGCTCGAACAGAAAAAGGAGCGAAAGCCGCGTTGTGTGCGTTTGGCGACCTATGGACCCAGGCACAATAAGGCCTACTGGGTCAGAATCGATCAATTGGAACGCTATGATGCGCGTGCTTTCGTTGAAGGCTGTGCCGAAAGGGACGGCTCTCTTGTCGTTTCGACCGTGAATGTCCGAACCTTGACGCTCGGTCCCTTGCCACAGTGGTCTGCGGCCAAACTCGATGTTCGTATTGACGGGCAGCCGGCGGGGATATTGACGCCCGGCAACTCTGTCACTTTCCGTCGTTCCCAATCAGGCGCCTGGACGCCGATGAATTTCGAGATCAAGAACGAAAAACACCACGGCCAGTCGGGTCCTCTAGGTGACCTTTTCTTCGAAAACGTCATTCTGGTTCAGGGAAGCGTCGGCAGCGCGGAGGAGACCTTCTTCAACACCATGATGGTGCATAACACCAGCGCCTTATTCAGACAAACCAACGGAGGCGTGCACCGGGGCGGGATCCAGGGACAGAACAGCGTGAATCTGCAATCGGCCCGGGACGTAGATTTGTCCGAGGAGGAGATTCGGTCATCAAATCTCTTGCTTTTCGGAAGCCCGTCAAGCAACGCTCTCATCAAACGTTTC
>DAOTAI010000488.1:0-3694 GCA_035593865.1 Acidobacteriota bacterium | reverse complement strand
GAAGAGTTGCTCGCGTCAGATACGCATTTGGCCAAGGTAGCGCTCTTCGACCCGGCAGCTAAGAAGTTGGGCAAAAGGGCCAAATCTGAAAGACGAACAAACCTGGTGGGCGCTGCGGCCTCCGGCCGGGGGCTCGCCTCAACGGGGGACAACAAAACCGATGCAAGAACTGACGGGAAGAGTGGCAATCGTCACAGGCAGCGCGCGGGGACTCGGTAAAGCGATTGTTGAGAGATTGGCCAGGGCCGGGCTCACTGTGATCGCGGCCGATGCCAACCAGGCAGCCAACCTGGAAACCGTAAAGGAGATAGAGGCGCGAGGTGGGTCAGTTGAACACTGCCGGCTGGATGTCGGTGACGAGCGGCAAGTGTCAGAAGCAGTTCAGCACGTGGCACAGACGCACGGCCGTTTGGACGTCCTGGTCAACAATGCGGGTGTGGACAAGACGGTCTCGATCGAGGAGCTATCAGTTGCGGACTGGGACTGCATTATTCGCGTCAATCTTCGCGGACCGTTCCTGATGGCCAAACAGGCCTTCTCCGTTATGAAGAAACAGGGACAGGGATGCATTGTCAACATTGTTTCGACTGCAGCGAAGAGAGCCTGGGCCAATGCCTGTGCCTACCATTCAAGTAAGTGGGGGCTCTTGGGCTTGAGCCACGCGTTGCATGTCGAAGGTCGACCGCATAACATCAAGGTGACCGCTCTAATCGCTGGGGGAATGCGTACCCCGTTTCTGCTGGAACGTTTTCCTGATCTCGATCCTGGCTTGCTGCAGGAACCGGCTAACGTTGCCGAGGCGGTCCTGTTTGCAATTCAGCAGCCTCCGGAAACCGTAATTCCCGAGATGACGGTTATCCCTATGCGCGAAACCTCGTGGCCGTAGGAGGGAAGTGCACGCTGCGTGCCCTGCAAGCGTTGACCGCTGGGCAACTGCCCGGCTAAAGCCGGTGCTACGAACAAGGGATGCCCACTGCGAGGTGCGGTGAATGGCGAAGCCCGCTGTGTTTCTAGACAAGGATGGGACACTGATTGACAACGTCCCATACAACGTGAACCCGGCCTTAGTCCGTCTGAGCAAAGGCGCCGATGAAGCCCTTCCACTTCTCCAGGCGCATGGATTCTGCCTGGTTGTTGTCAGTAATCAGGCAGGGGTTGCCCGGGGCTTTTTCCGTGAGGAGGCTCTCACTGCTGTGGAAACCAGGCTTCGCGAGCTATTTGACGGTGTGGGCGTGTCTTTGGCTGGCTTTTACTACTGTCCTCACGATCCGAAAGGGAGTGTGCAGAGCTACGCCACCGACTGTTGGTGCCGAAAACCCCAGCCCGGCATGCTCATTCGTGCATCGCGGGAACTGGATCTCGACCTGGCTGGTTCCTGGTTAATCGGAGATATCCTCGACGATGTCGAAGCGGGCAGGCGCGCCGGATGTAAGACCGTGCTCCTGTTGAACGGGAGCGAGACGGAGTGGAATGTCTCTGCCGCGCGTCTGCCGCATTACTGTGCCGCGAACCTGCTCGAAGCCGCGCAAATCGCCGTCGGATCCTCAAGCAGCCAGAAAAGGGAGCAGAAATGATCGATTCGTTGCACGAAATCATCCAACACTTTTCTCGCCTGAAAACGCTGGTCATAGGCGACGCTCTCCTCGACACCTATCTCGAAGGGAATCCGGGCGGCCTTTGCCGGGAGGCCCCGATCCCGGTCATTCGTCTGGTGCAACGTAAAGATATGCCCGGCGGTGCCGGGAACACCGCTGTCAACCTGCGTGCCTTGGGCGCGAAAACCCGGTTGCTGTCTGTCATTGGTGAGGACGGGGAAGGTGACCGGCTCCGGCAAGCGCTCGAAGGGAACGAGGTTGGCCCAGAAGATTTAATTGTGTGTCAGAACCGCCTCACCTGCGCCAAGAATCGGCTCTACGCGGGCGGGCAAATGACTGCCCGGTTTGACGGGGGTACGACTGCGAGGCTCTCTCACCGGGATGCGCAGATGCTCATTAGGAGGTTCGAAGCCCTCTTTTCGTGGGCGGATGCCGTAATAGTGTCAGACTATGACGGCGGAGTGATGACTCCCCAGGTGATCGAGCACCTGCGGATTCTTCAAGAGGCTTCTCCGCGCCTGGTGCTAGTTGATTCACGGAGCAGGCTGCGCGATTACCGCGAGGCTGGAGTCACTGTTGTCAAGCCGAACTACGAAGAAGCCGTCGATCTTCTCGGGCTCCGACAATCGGACGTCGGCCCGTCAGCAGTGAAGAGAAGTGAGAACATTCTGCCACTGGGCGACGAGATCCTGTCCTTAACCGGGGCCCGTATCGCCGCCGTTTCGCTGGATGCGGAGGGAGCGCTCATATTCGAAGAAGGGCGCGGTCCCTATCGAACTTACGGCTCCTCCAACCCAGGTCCTTACACTGCGGGCGCCGGAGACACCTTCGCCGCAGCCTTCGCACTGGCGCTGGCCGCGGGCGCCCAGACAACGAGCGCCGCCGAAATCGCCTCGGCCGCCGCAGCGGTAGTTGTCAAAAAGGAGGATACCGCCGTCTGCCTGCAGCACGAACTCCTGACCAGGGTCTCTTCGGACGGCAAGTACATAACGGATCTGAGCTGGCTTGTCCTGACGCTGGACGCCCATAGAAGGCAGGGCAGGAGCATCGTTTTCACCAATGGTTGTTTCGATATCCTCCACCGAGGCCATATCAGTTACTTGAACCGAGCGAAGAATCCCGGAGATATCCTGGTGGTGGGGGTCAATTCCGATTCCAGCGTTCAGCGGTTGAAGGGCCCCGATCGCCCGATCAACACTCTGGAGGATCGGATTAAGGTCCTCTCGGCGCTCAGCTGTATCGATTACCTGGTCGCTTTTGACGGTGAAACCGCTTCGGACCTCGTTCGAGTCGTCAAACCGGATGTCTTCGTCAAAGGCGGCGACTATACCAAAGAGCGTTTGCCCGAGGCGCCGGTGGTCGAGGAGCAGGGCGGAGTCGTTCGGATTCTCCCGTTTCTTGACGACCGGTCGACAACTCGGATTATCGAAAAGGTTCAAAGGTTCCGGACGACGCAGTTGACGATCGATAGTTGAGCATCTGTCGATTAAATCGCGTCAACTCGATCCAGTTCGAACCTGACTTTCAAACTCTTGAACTCGTGGAAGAAGGCGAAGAAGATCCTCTGTGTCCGCCTGGACACGATTGGCGACGTGTTAATGACAACGCCGGCCCTGCGTGCTCTGAAAGGGCTTGGCAGCCGGCCATGTCTGACGCTGCTCACCTCTGTGCGGGGCAGAGAAGTCGGGCGCCTCATCCCCGAAGTTGATGACGTTCTCGTTTACGACTCCCCGTGGATGAAGGCCACTGAACGGCGCCTGGATGTTCGAGCCGACCTGGACCTGATCGCACGGCTCAAGGCCGAGAAGTTCAGCGCCGCCGTCATCTTCACCGTTTTCAGCCAGAACCCGCTCCCGGCAGCCTTCCTCTGTTTTCTCGCCGAAATCCCTTTGAGACTGGCTTACTGCCGTGAGAACCCTTACCAGCTGCTTTCAGACTGGGTTCCCGAGACAGAGCCAGAACAGCAGGTCCGGCACGAGGTTCGCCGCCAATTGGAGTTGGTCAAATCGATAGGAGCTTGCGTCCAGGATGAACGAATGTCCTTGTGCGTCCCGCCCGAAGCGGCCGAAAGGTTCCAGGAATGGTCGCCGGAGTATCAT
>DAOTAI010000026.1:0-21474 GCA_035593865.1 Acidobacteriota bacterium | reverse complement strand
CACGGGACATTCGGGGGATGTCCCGTGGTGTATCTGTAAGTGTCCCGTCTTGCTGAAGTTGTTCGCTAAGCTTTCGGGCTTTCCTTCTCCGAGGGACTGTCCCTTGCCTCACGTTCGAGGGACTGTCCCTTGCCTCACGTTCTCTGCCTCACGTTCGAGGCACGTTCGAGGGACTGTCCCTTGCCTCACGTTCTCCCTATGACGCCCCTGACACAATCAAAGGGACTGTCCCTGTGACGTCCCCCCTGTGACGTCCCCCTGTGACGTCCCTGCTCGACAGGCAGTTCTGCTCTGTTCTCTGCTTTGCCGGTCTTCCAGGTTTCCCCGCTCAGTCTGGCGCTCCCGGCTTGTTTTTCATCGAATCAGCCGAAAGGGCACTGGCTCGCCGGCGGGGATGTGATCGACGCCTACAGGAACCTCGAAAAACCCGTCTGCCTGCATTAGCGCAATCAAGTGGGCAGAGCCGTGGTATTCGATTCTCTCTAGCCTGCCCTCGGCCGATATCCGAGCCGGAACATACTCCATTCTCGCCGTTGCCCTTCGGCGAAAGTCCGAGGCTAAGGGGACCATGAATCGGAGCGGGGCTATCGGTGCTCCTGAGAGCCTGGCCACGCCTCGCAAAACCATAAGGTGGAACATTACGTAGACCGCAACCGGATTACCGGGCAAACCGAACAGTACCGCGTTCGGTCCGGTTGCAAAGGTGGTCGGCTTTCCTGGCTTGAATGCCAGCCGATTGAAATGAACCGTCATACCGAGGCGTTCCAGGATTCGAGGGACGAAATCATAGTCACCGACTGACACGCCCCCTGAAACCACCACGATATCCGCCTTCTCAATAGCACCGGCCAACTCGAGTTCCAGTGCAGCTTCGTCGTCCCTCACACTGGCGCAGCCAAGCACTGGCAGTTGATGCTCCTCGGCTAGCCTCGCCAACAGAGGGCCATTACTGTTCATGATCTTACCGAGCTGCAGCTCCTTCGGACTGTCCACAATTTCGTCGCCGGTCGAGATCAGATAGAGGCTTGGAGGAACAACGACGTCCACCTCCGTGATGCCACAAGCTACCAGATTGGCAATCTCCAAGGGACCAAGACGCTGGCCCTTGGTGAGTACTACCTGTCCTGCTCGAACATCCTCGGCACGACGGGAAAAATTAAGCCCTTTAGGCACTTTGTGGATTTGTACAAAGCCGTCGTGCTCAGCCGCATCCTCGAGCATGACGACCTTACCCGTCCCTGCGGGCACAGGGGCGCCGGTCATCACCTTCACTGTAGTCCCGGGTTCGAGCTTCGCTCTGCCGGGGTGACCAGCGGCTACCGTTTCGAGGATTCTGTAACGGCCGCGGTCATAGTCCCCCTCCAGAAGTGCATACCCGTCAACCGCAGAACGGCCAAAAGGCGGAAGATCCAGAAGCGAGGCGACATCGGCGTCCAGAAAGCGCCCTCTGGCCTCATCGAGGCGCACCCTTTCGCGGCGGAGGCGCCGACCCTCAAGCGCGGCATCAAGACGGCTGAAAGCCTCATCTAAAAGAATCATCAGCAAAGCTTAGCGCGCAGAGGCGCTTCTTTGCCAGCCGCTTTGATCTGGAAGAGTGAGCGGCCAGGAACGGATCCGACGGGAATCAGAAGTAATACCAGATAGTACTGTAATCGGACGGGTCCTCTCCGATTGCCTCCAAACGTTCTAAATAATCGAGGATAGGAACGTCTTTACATACGTAGGTGGTTGTGATCCGGGAGATATTCTTCTCCCAAGGATGAAATTCATAAAGGCGAGAACCGTCCGGCAGGATCGAGAACATATCTCGATGCTGCCACGCTCTGAGGTAATTTTTCCCGAACCCGGGCACGTTGTAGACCGGCGAATCAGTTCGAGCCAGACCAGGCAACAGACGAACCTCTTCCTTCTGTTCCTGAAGCACTCGCGCGATCGGCACCCTGTAGTCCTTTGTCTCTTCTTTGCCCTTAGTGTTGAAAGTGTAGTAAGGATCCACACCGATCAACGACAGCAGCCGCCTCAAGAGTGCAGCTTCAAAGCGGCGAGAGGTGTAGAAGGTATAGACCAGCTGGTTATAAACGCGTATCCCGCGCTTTGCCAGTCGTTCAATGGCTAGAACCGTGTCCGGTGTCAACTCATAAGGATGCTGAAGATGCGTAACCACCGCTATCTGCTTTTTTGAGGGAATCCGATAGCTGGCCAACAGTTCCGCTAAGTCTTCCGTGATTCTCATAGGAACGGTCACCGGAATGCGAGTTCCGATGCGGATTCGTTCCACCGAAGGAATGGCAGCCACTGCCGAAAGAATGCGCTCCAGATCGCGGTCCGACATTGCAAGGGGATCACCACCGGTGATTAACACCTCGTAAATCGACGAATGGTTCCGGATCCATTTGATTGCACGATCTATCTCCGTTGGTGGGGCCAACGCCCCCGGTTCCATTGCATCCTCAATCTCCCAGTTTCTCTGACAATAGACGCAGATCTGAGGGCAGGTATTAAAGGGTTTGAGGATGCATATGCCGGCATACCGACGAGTGATCAGATTTACCGGCGAGGTGTCGTTTTCGTGCATGAAATCCAGGCAGGCACGCTCGCCCTTTTCGTAACGACTCATCTCGTTCACATAGTTCCGGGACGGAATAACCTGAGCTCGAATAGAGCGGTCTCGGCCCGCCTCGGGATCGTCGTCCATCAAGGAGAGGTAGTGAGGAGTGATCCCAAAAGGCAAAGCGTTTTCTTGAGCTGCCCGGATCCCTTCCTTTTCCGCGTCAGACAGTCTAACCAGCCGTGACACCGAATCCGCATCACGCTGAATATTTTGAATGTGCCAATTCCAGTCGGCCCAGTCTTCCGCCGAGCCTCCCAAAGCGCGAAGGATAGCCTCGCGTCGTCGTGCTCGACGCTCGACCGATTCCGGATTAAGCCCGGTGGCATACCTGGCCATCCATTTAGTGACTTCTTCCTGAAGTATATCCAGCTGCTTCGATCGTTCGATAGCGGCCTCACGTCCTTCCATGTGTCCCGGAATCATCTGCAAGTCCGCCAGGCGTGTCCTAGGTCCGCGCCCTCTCAGCCCTAGCAACAGATGGTACAGATCGCTATAAAACGCGGGAGACAGGTCAGGACGGGACCTGCCCAAACCGATATCTTGAATTGCCTTCGCCACCGAGAATTCCGCTTTGTCCTCGGATCGTCGAGTCAGCATCCGGATAAAAGCTCTGCTGCAGTCACGGATACGGATGATCGAACCCTCTGTGTATGAATAGTAGTCGTCCGTCGCTTCAAAGCTCATTCGGTGGGCAAATTCGGCTAGATTGTGTCGCAATTCTTCGTGGGACGAAGCTCTCGCAGCAATCTCAAAGACTTCGGGTACTTCCGCCCGGAGGAGTTCCGGACTATAACGCAACGAACTAGTGCTCGATGACAATGCGTGTGATTGAATTGTTTCTCTTTCCTTCAAGACTTATTACTAACCTCCGGGTGCCAATTCTAACAGCAACGATTTTTGTTCCCGTCCGGAAACAAACTGAAGGACAAAAGTACTGTCCCTTGGGGCTTTCCCTTGGGGCTTTCCCTTGGAGCGTTTCTACCGGCCAAGGTCCAGAAGCACTGTTCCCATGAGCCTTCCAGAAGCACTGTCCCCATGAGTCTTCTGCAGCTGCTCGACACTGCGAACTGAGCAACTACTGCCTTATCTGTCGCCTGATTCGTTCCTTCTTTCATCCAGTGTTAATATGAGTTCGCCGTGTTCTGATACCGAGCATCGTGATCATGCGAGTAGCGCGGGATACGTGGGCAGAGTAGTTGCAGCAAATCGGACACTGAACAACAACCGGAGAATTTTCCGTAGTGTTCCCAATACTGTTCTGATGCCATGTATGAACGACAAAGACCTCGTGCCTTAGTAGTCGACAACGACCTCTCGGTTTGCAAGAGTTGCCACCGGATTCTGCTGCGAGCCGGCTTTGACGCCCGAGCCGCTTTATCGGGAAAAGAAGCGCTGGCCCTCCTTCACCAGGAGTCGTTCGACATTGTTTTCACCGATTTGAGAATGCTCGACATGGACGGCAGGGAACTCCTCGGAAGTTTGCAGACACACTTTCCCGATGTCGTATGTGTCGTCATTACGGGGTATGCAACCGTCGCGTCGGTAGTCGAGATTATGAGGCTAGGGGCATACGATTGCCTGCCCAAACCGTTCACCGCCCAAGAACTGGCCGCAGCCGCCCGCAAAGCTTGGGAAAGACGCAAGCAGATCCTCGAGAGGAAAGCATTGCTGAAAGGAGAAAGCGTCTATGAGCTGCCCGGAATCGTCGCGAAGAGCGCATCGATGCAGGAAGTGACACGCTTGGTTCGAAAGGTGGCGGCGACCGATAGCACGGTGCTCATCATCGGGGAAAACGGAACGGGAAAAGAGCTGATTGCACGCGCGATCCATCAATTGAGTCCGCGCCGGTTCCAGAAATTCCAAGCGGTTGATTGCGGCGCCCTGTCGGTAGACCAGCTGCATACGGAGCTCTTTGGTATCAACGGGGCATTGAGTGCTGCTGAAAGCAAAGAGGGCATTGCTGGAGCGGACTGCGGCGGAACGGTGTTTCTCGACGAAATCTGTAACCTGAGTCTTGACCTCCAGGCTAAGCTACTGGCTTTCATTTCGGAACGCGGATCGCGCTCACCCGAATCCAATTTCTCACCCGAACTCGACACGCGCCTGATTTTCGCAACCAGTCAGGATCTGACCCAGATGGTTGCCGCACGGAGTTTTCGTGAAGATCTGTATTATCGGCTTTGTGTTGTGCCCATTTACCTTCCACCCCTGCGGCAGCGTAAAGAAGACATCGCCCTGTTGGCCCATCACCTCTTAGGCAAGGTTCAAAAAAGAATCGGTAAGCAAATCGCGGCCATATCTGAAACAGCCTTGAGGCAATTGGAGGAATACGATTGGCCAGGGAACATCCGGCAACTGGAAAACGTCATGGAATGGGCCTCTATTACTTGTGACGGAGAAATAATCGATTGCTGCCATCTGCCGCGAGAGCTGTTCCGGCACAACACCGCCCACCAAATGGTCGTTCCACACACCAACGAAGAACTGCTCTTAGTGAAGAAGCAACTTCGCGAACAGGCGATCGCGGAGCTGGAACGCGTATTTCTGCTTCAGGCTCTTGAACGGAACCAATGGAATATCAGTCGAGCCGCGCGGGAGGTTGGCATCAAACGCCAAAACTTCCAGTCCTTAATGCGAAAACATCGTATTTCTCCGGCCCGCTGATAAAACAACTTACTTCAATACTTCCAACGCGGCCGCCGGATCTTTGAAGGGCGCAATCACGTAAACGCCCGGCACTTCTTTTCGGGCGGTCTCCAACATAGTCCGGGCGAGATCAAATCCCACCTTACGAGCCTCTTTACCGGCTGCTTCGAGTCTGGACAGGACCTTCTCCGGCACCACGATTCCGGGCACTTCGTGATGTAGCCGAAGCGCGAGGCGATAGCTGGTCAGAGGCCAGACAGCGGCCAGCACCGGGATAGGCAGGGGTTCGCGAAAAACATCCAGAAAACGAAACCAGCACTCCCAGTCGAAGAAGACCTGGGTCATCGCAAACGATGCTCCCGCCTCAATCTTCTTGCGAAACCTATCCGCTTCGACCGCAAGGTCCGGAGCTGCCGGGTTCACCGCCACTCCCACGAAGAAATTCGTCGGCGTTCCGATCAGGTTTCCAGCTGCGTCCAGCCCGCGATTGAGTTCGCTAATGAGCCTTACCAGTCCTGCCGAGTCAGTCTGATAGACATCCATGCCACCCGCTTGACCACCCAATTGCGAGGGATCCCCGGTTATTACCAGGAGATTGCGGATCCCGGCAGCATGCGCACCGAGCAGATTCGACTGAAGGCCCATGATGCTCGCGTCTCGCGGGGTAATATGCGGAATCGTGGGAAGCCCCGCCTGTTCGATCTGGGCGCTCATCCAAAGCGAATCCATATGGAGCCGGGCCATCGGGTTGCTGTTTACATCGACCGCGTCAACAACCCCTGACTCTTTAAACATCTGGACAGCGTCCATTAATCGCGATGTTTCAGGCCCCTTAGGCGGGTCAATTTGGACCGAGACAACGAACTTCCGCTGCTCGAATTTTTCCGCCAAAGCGGACGGTCGGGTCGTCGGAGCTTCAGGCCTGACCGCAAACGAAGGAGCACTTGCGATGACCTGCTCACGCTGCATCGGTTTGGAGCTGCGGATCGCATCGGCCATGGCCCTGATGTGTTCGGGCCGTGTCCCGCAACATCCGCCAACGATATTAGCCCCTAAACGAATCGCCTCGAGAGCGAAGGCAGCAAAATACTCAGGCGAGGAATCAGGATAAATGAAGCGTCCGCCTCGTCTGCTTGGGACCCCTGCATTCGGGTAGATCGAAATCCCCTCACGGTCGCCGACGTCTATATGCTCAAGTATCTGAAGCGATTCCCGGGGACCCATTCCACAGTTCAGTCCCAGGACTTCCACCGGCAAATCGGCAATCTCCTGAAACGACTTTATCGCTCGCTGGAGGTCCAGATCCTCGAAATCTCCTCCTGCATCAAAGTCCGAGGCGGCAAATGTCAGATGCGCCATGATCGGCAGCGAACTCACGCTTCTGATCGCCTGAACCGCTGTCTTCAGCTCGCTTGTCGAAGGAAAGGTCTCGACGATAAATACTTCCACACCTCTTTGCTCAAGGATTTCGGCCTGCTCCCGGTAGTACGCTTCGGCCAACCGCCGGTCATGTCGGTTTATGAAGTCATATACAAACCCCGCCGGGCCGATCGAGCCGCCGATGATCACATCCTTACCCGCTATGTCGCGAGCCTCTCGGGCGATTTTCACAGCCCGGCTGTTGATTTCTTCGAACCTGCCTTCCAGATTAAATTCTCGCAGCTTGCTCCGATTGGCTCCGAAAGTGTTCGTTTCGATCAGTTCGGCGCCAGCGGCGATGTACTGAAGATGAGCAGACAAAACGAGATCAGGATGCGTCAGGTTTGCCTCCTCAACACACCTCAGCCCGTGACCCAACTCCCGAATCAGGAAGGTGCCCATCGCACCATCGCCGACCAAAACTCCTTTTTTCAGCCGCTTAAGAAATTTCGACATGATCTCTTGTGATTAACCGCTATGCAGCGCAGACGGCGGGTACCCGCCCCCTACTCCACTGGGGACACCAACGTTGTGCTAAACCAGTTTTCCTGCCCTGGAAGCCTCAAGGTATTGAGCACAGAATTCGTCCCGGCCCGTCAGTGCTTCCCCCGCCCGGATAACGGCCATAAGATGCGCGTCAGTCGGATCAAGGATCGCCGCGTCCAGTCCGCGACTCATGAGCATGGCCAGAAACACCTCATTAATCAACTTCCGCTGAGGGAGTCCGTGAGAAACGTTGCTCAGACCGCAACTACGGTGAACGTTCGGGAATCGTGAAGCAATTTGCGCAGTCGCCTCAAGCATCGCCGTACAATGCCCCGCATCGAGGCTCAAGGGCAAAATGCAAGGGTCAACGTAAATGTCATCCTCCTCGACCCCCTGTTGAGTCAGGAAGTCGATCAATCGAACAGCCGTAGTGACACGGTCCTCCGCAGTACAAGGCGGTCCCGAGGTTGACATGCAGAGCGCCACGACTTGGGTGTTAAATTCCCGTATCAATGGCATCAGCGCTTGTTGGCGTTCAGGTTCGTCGGTAATCGAATTAATGATCGCACGCTTCTTACACAGCGGTAGCGCCAGTCTCAGCGCCTGCGGATCAGCGCTGTCAAGGCAAAGAGGTACGTCCACTTCCTCTTGAACGACCGACACCAGCCAGGGCAAACATTCCGTTTCCCGACCTGGTATGCCTCCGTTCACATCAAGGACCTGCGCACCCGCCTCAACCTGCTTCCTTGCTTCTTCTTTGATCAAAGCAGCGTTCTTTTCCGCAGTGGCCTGACCCACCCGCTTGCGGGTCGCATTGATCCTTTCTCCGATTATTAGCACGGCCTCCCCTCCCTGGGTAAAGCGACATTATAAGGCACAAGAGCGTACGACCAAGCCAATTCGCCCGAGCCCGCTCCGCTTCGCTTCAGAAATCTTTCACAAAGACTCGGTCATTCGTTTTTAACGAGTGTGTGGCGGCAACGGCGACCTGAAGGGCCTTTATCCCGTCTTCGACAGTGACTGACGGTTCTCTCTGTTCGCTGACGTTCTGGACGAAATCAATGAGTTGATCGATGTAAGCCTGTCCGAAACGTTCTGGGAAATGCGGGACTACGTCGTGGTTCACTCCCGCCGCCGTCATAACCAAAATAGGGGTTTCACGCAGATAGCCCACCTTGATCGTTCCTTTCGTCCCCAGCACTTCAGCACGGATGTCATAGCCGTAGACACCGTTTCGACTAACATCAATCTGGCCGAGGCAACCGTTTTCGAAGGTAAAAACCATGATGGCGTTATCAACGTCGCCGGTATCCTTCATTTCCGGGTATGCCAAGACCCCGCCGACTACATAAACCGTCGCTATTTCACCCATGTACCAGCGTGCAATGTCTATGTCGTGCACTGCCATATCGAGAATCAACCCGCCGCTCTTTTCAGGCGCAAGGAACTCGAGACTGGGCCTGTAGGGATCGCGCGAAGATCCACGAAATACCACCGGCGTACCGATTGTTCCCGATTCGATCTTTGCCTTGGCGGCTCGGTAACCCTTGTCGAACCGGCGCATAAATCCCATCTGGAAAAGACAATTTGCTTTAAGCACCGCGTCCTTGATTTCACGAGCATCGGCGAGCGACAAAGCCAGTGGTTTCTCGCAGAAAATCGGCCGTCCCGTCCGAGCCGCGTCTGCAATGATTTCCCGGTGAGTAGTCGTTGTCGTTACCACGACGAAGGCGTCGATCTCTGGATCGTCGATGAGGTCCTGGTGGCTGCCGTAACACTTCGACAGGCCGAATGTTTCGGCGCAGACAGCGGCTCGCTCAGGAACCAGATCTGCCACACCCACAAGCCTGGCCTGCGGAATCCTGGTTGTAAGGTACTCCGCGTAGGTCATGCCGAGCCGACCTGTCCCGATTAACCCTATATTGACGCGTGCTTTTTGCATGATGAGCTGAAGCTATGCCAGGTCCATTCGCTAGTCAAGGACTATCTGGAAGTGTGGATTGATGGGCACTCTGACCGGGACGCGGCAAGAGATCCAAAGCACTGTCCCCAACAAGGCGTGGGAGGGATTTGAAGCACCGCCAACCGCATAGTGACTGAAACTGAATGCCATTTGAAGGACCGTCCCCAACAAGGCGCCCAATACGGTGGAGGATCAAAAGCACTGTCCCTAAGAATGCCCCCAAGGGTGCTCCGGATCAAAAGCAGTGTCCCCATGAATGGCGAGCTCGACCCAGTGGCTGAAGGCCCAAGAAGCATCATAAGCACTGTCCCCAAGAACGCCCAAGAACGCCCGGGTGAAGATGGGACTTCGCTCGACGAGCGGATTTAAGAACTGTCCCCGAGGCATCTAAAGGACTGTCCCCAAGAAGGTGCCCAAGAAGGTGCCTGGACTGCTGGTTGTATGTGGCGAGGATTAAAAGCACTGTCCCCAAGAACGGCAACACGGGAGGGTGGGGTCTTCAATAGCAATATGGTCTAATCGGGAGTCACAGCGAGGATAACGTCAATCACTCGGTGGACACAGTCATCCGTCGGGGAAGACGAGTTGAGGACAGCGCGAGGCCCCAATCAACAGGCGGGTCGATTGGCGCGGATAGCCTATCCACAGATGCCCAAAATCAAACGTCTTGAACAAATCGAGCCCGCTCAAAAAGCCGGTCGAGAACGGCCTTCCTCTTTGATCTTACTGAGCAAGGCCTGCATTTCGCGTACGATTTCCGGATTCTGCGCAGCTAGGTTGTGCTTCTCTCCGAGATCAGCCTCCAAGTCATACAACTGAGGCTCGGGATCTCGCCCCATTTCAGTCCCCGTATTCGCGCTGATTTTCGATCCGGGGCCAGGTTCGATGTACTTCCATTTCCCCTTGATTAGCGAGAGTGTACTGGCATGCTCGACCAAGTGATCACGTCCCTTCGTCGCTTCGCCGAGCAGTGCCGGCAGGACATCAAGACTGTCCGGCGCCTCGTCGGCTGATAACTTGCGCTTTCCGAAGTTAGCGAAGGATGACAGGAAATCGATCTGGCAGACCAGCGCGTCTGAAACACCAGTCTTAACCTGCCCTGGCCACCGCACGATGAAAGGAACGCGAGTCCCTGCCTCAAACGCGCTATACTTCCCGCCGCGTAGCGGGCCGCTCGGCCGATGATCTCCGAGCTTTTCGACTGCGTCGTCCTTGTAACCATCGTCGACCACTGGACCGTTGTCGCTGGTGAACAGGACAAGAGTGTCGTTGGTAAGTTTAAGCCGATCCAGCGTGTCAAGAATCTGACCGACACACCAATCCAGTTGTACGATTACGTCTCCCCGCGGCCCCATACCGCTCTTCCCCGCAAACCGCGGGTGCGGAACACGAGGAACGTGAATATCATGCGTTGAAAAATAAAGGAAGAACCGGCGGTCCTTGTTCTCTTCGATGAAAGCCGTCGCCTTTTTTGTGATGACGTCGGCCATATCCTCATCGACCCATCTTGCCGCCTTGCCTCCCGACATGTATCCGATCCGGCTTATCCCGTTCACGATTGTCATGTCGTGGCCATGGCTAGGGTGCGTCTTCAATAGTTCCGGGTTCTCCCGGCCGGTCGGATCATTGCCGACCTTTTCCTTGTAGCTGACCTGAATCGGATCATTCGGATCAAGCCCCACAACCCGTCTGTTCTCGACATAGACGCAGGGAACGCGATCACCCGTTGCCGGAATCAGAAAGCAATAGTCAAATCCGATGTCCAAAGGACCAGGTCGGATGTCCTTGTTCCAATCGACATTGCCCTTCCCAAGGCCCAAGTGCCATTTCCCCACGACCCCCGTCCGATACCCGGCTTCTTTAAGCAGGGATGGAAGAGTAGTGCGGCCAGGAGCGATGATCAGCGTGGCATCTCCTGGAAGAACGCGCGTTCCCTCCCTCCGCCACGCATACTCGCCGGTTAGCATTGCATAACGAGATGGAGTGCAGGTCGCTGAGGGGGAATGGGCATTGGTGAACCGCCGGCCTTCCGCGGCCAGACGGTCGATGTTGGGCGTTCTAACACGCCGCGCCCCGTAGCAACCGACTTCCCCGTAGCCGAGGTCATCAGCGTAAATGATCACTATATTGCGCGGGATCGATCCAGCCCCGTAGAGGGCTCGGCCTGCCAGCAGACTGCCCGCCGCGGCAAAGCTGAGAGATTTCAGGAACGGCCGGCGAGAAATGATGGTCGCACTCATAGTAACCTCCCGGAAGGCCCGGCATGGCTGCCGGAAATCGACTCACCGATTCTCGCACAGATCAAAGTGAGTCAAAAGCGAGAAATCATTACTTGCCACGGATCTTAATCGCGTTGTCCGCTTAATCCGCTCCCGGGAACGAAACCTCGCAATGCTCGCAATGCCAATTTCACCGACTTTCATCCTTTCCTGAGCCTTGATTCTGTCCTAAACTATTGCGCGCGCAAGCGGAAGCGGTAGCTGAAAGCGATCTCTTATCGGGGTGGATCGCAATACCTAGCCCTCGCCCGGCGTAAGGAGTGAAGTACTTGCACCTTGTATGGTTCCGTCGGTTGGTTTTGACTCTCGGGATCGTCTTCCTTGGGCTGTATCCGCGCTCCCTGGCCTGCAACGTGCCCGCTTTCCGATATGCCTTGGAGAGATGGCCCTCCGACCCTTACCAGGTAGTCGTTTACTACCAGACGAGACCACTAGGCCCGGAATTCGAGTCCCTTGAAAAAAACGCCGCGGGCCGCGAGGCAAAAGCCAACTACCTCGTCAAAACCGTCGACGTTACAACACCTGAGGGAAAAGTGCTCGCCGAAAAACGAAGAATCGCGACTTTTCCCTGGATCGAAGTTTTCTATCCCGCCCAGTTGCCGGCTACCGGACCGGTTTGGTCCGGGCCGCTCGAGGCTGAACGAATCCAGAGAATTCTTGTTTCTCCGGCCCGCTCCCAGCTCGTGCAGGCGCTATTAGAGGGCGAAGTCGCCGTCTGGGTCCTGATAAGAAGCGGCCATGACGACAAAGATCGGCGAGCGATCGAAGTCCTTCGAACTAACTTGGAACGTGCTTCGGCGACTCTCAAAATCCCCGAAATTGGAACGGACCTGTACGGCAACCCTGTCGAGGTCCAGGAGTTTAAGACCTATCCGGTTCATTTCCAGTTAATGCAGGTAGCGCGGGACGATCCAGACGAAGAACTACTCGTGAAGGCGCTGCTGAAATCGGAACCCGATCTGGAGTACTACGATGAACCGATCGCTTTTCCGGTCTTTGGTCAGGGCCGCGCACTCTACGCTCTCGTCGGTGATGGGATTCAGGAGGAAAACATACTGGAGGCCTGCCAGTCATTGCTTAACTGGTGCTCTTGCGAAATCAAGGCGCAGACTCCCGGAACTGACCTGTTAATTTCGGCGGACTGGTCCCACCCTTATGGCGGCAAAATGGTAGAGGATCCGAACCTTCCGCTTGAAGGACTGGCTGGCTTTATCGAGACCGAAACGGACACCAAGACGCCGGCACCCGAACCGGTACCAGAGCAAGCAGTGGAGGCATGCCCGATATCACCTGCTCCCATCAGCACGGCCGCCGCTGTCCCCATTTCGACTCCTGAACGCGCCCCGCTGACAACTCCAGCCAGGGATCCGATCACTCGCAACATCCTTTATTTGGCCGGTGCCGCCGGCTTCGTGCTTGTGGCTCTATCGGTCATGTTGACTATCAAGAGGAAAAGGCAGGAAGGAAAGCTCCGAGGTTCTGGAACATGAGCGTCTGGCAATTAGTGATAAAGGAGATCATTCGAAGAAAGTCAAATTTTGTCTCCGGCCTGGTCGCGGTCATGTTGGCCGTGGCTGTTCTTGCCGGTTCAATGACCATCCTCAGGCTTCATGATCTGCGCACCGAACGAATAGTGAACGAAAAGGAGCGGGAAACGCGCGAGCGCATGGCGCAGCTCCAGGATGACTACCGGAAGATCATGAAAAACCTGGGCGTCAACCTCCTGATTTTTCCTGAGAACCAGAAACTGGCCGATTTCTACGCCGATGACGTTGTTTCCTCCTACATGCCGGAAACCTACGCTACGCGACTGGCTGAAGCAAAAATCGTGACCATTCGGCACCTCCTGCCAATCCTCCAGGAAAAGGTGGAATGGCCCGAAAGGAAGCGAACGATCATCCTCATCGGGACGCGTGGAGAGGTCCCTTCGCTGTTTCGCGACCCGAAAGAACCAATCCTTGTCGCTGTTCCAAAAGGGCACGCCGTGATCGGCTACGAATTGGCCCAGAGCTGCGGTTTAAAGCCAGGCGATCGTATCAAGCTGTTCGGCCGGACATTCACGATCAGCAGTTGTAACGAGGAACGCGGAACTAAAGACGACATCACTATTTGGATCGATTTGGCACAAGCGCAGGAAATACTGCGAAAACCCGGCCGTATCAATGCAATCATGGCGCTTAAATGCCTTTGCCCCGGGAACGAACTGGCCCTGGTCCGACGAGACGTGGCCGCCGTCTTGCCGGGAGTTCAGGTCATAGAACAAGGCACCAAGGTCCTGACCCGCGCCGAAGCCCGGGAACGAGCGGCACGCGAGGCAGAAGAGGCTCTCGCAGCTGAAATCCGCAACCGTCAGCAGTTGCGCGAGGAGCACGAACGCTTCTCCGCGATTCTGGTCCCGCTTGTGCTCCTTATCAGCGCACTATGGGTCGGACTGGTCTTTTATACAAACGTGCGGGAGCGTCTCAGCGAAATTGGCATTCTCAGGGCACTGGGCGCCCGCTCACGCACTATACTCAGCCTCTTCCTGGGCAAGGCTGTCCTGATGGGTCTCACGGGAGCAGTGGCAGGATACTTTCTGGGAACGATTATTGGAATCAGCCGGGGGGAACCAACGCTCGTCATCTGGGACCTGCAGTTGATCGGGTGGGTTTCGGCGACCGCGCTGATCCTGTCACTCGTCGCCAGCTGGGTGCCGGCATATTACGCCGCGCAGCAGGATCCGGCCGATATCTTGAGGGAAGAATGAGCAACGTCCTGGTGCTCGAGAATGTGAGTAAGACCTATCTGAAAGGGGACTTGCGGATTACAGCACTCGCGCCCATCCACCTAACGGTGGCGCCGGGCGAGTTCGTTGCCGTACAAGGCCCGAGCGGCAGCGGCAAGACCACCTGCCTCTTGATTGCCGGAGGGCTTCTGCGCCCCGACAACGGTCGGGTGCTCGTCAACGGCCACGAGCTATACACAATGCCGCGCAACCAGTTGGCCGCGTTTCGTGCAGCCAACATCGGGTTTGTCTTTCAACAGTACCACCTTATCCCGTATCTGACTGTCCTTGAGAACATCCTGGCGCCTGACGCAGCCTGGGGAAGGAAGAACGATCCAAGCCGGGGAAAGGCGCTTGCCAAGCAGTTTGGGCTTGATCATCGCCTGGATCACACACCGGCTGAACTGAGCTCCGGAGAGAAGCAGCGAACCGCCCTCGCACGCGCACTCTTATTCAACCCGAAGATCATACTTGCAGACGAGGTAACAGGAAATCTGGATCAGGAAAACGCCCGGATCGTCCTCGGCTATTTGAAGGAATATGTCGCGACCGGCGGAAGTGTTCTTATGGTTACTCACGACGGCAATATCGCCAAACAAGCCGATCGCATTGAATACCTGGTCGAATCGAGAGAAATGCTGAGCCGACAATGAACATATCGGTCATGTCCATCCTGCTGAGAATCGTAATCATCACCCTGCTGCAGACGCCCGCACTAGCGGTTGACTGGCCGATGTGGCGTTACGATGCGGGACGCACTGCCTCCTCTCCCGAGGAATTGCCCGCTGAACTCCACCTTCAATGGATTAGGCAATATCCGGCTCGCGAGCCGGTCTGGGATGACCCGCTAAATCAAGACCTCATGCCACTCGATCACTTTTTCGAGCCAATTGTCCTGGGTGACACGGTCTACATCGGGTTCAATGACTGCGACAAGGTCGTCGCCCTGGATCTTCAAACCGGCGAAGCAAAGTGGAGTTTCTACACGGACGGGCCGATCCGCCTCCCCTTGGCCGGCGAACGCAACCGCCTGTATTTCACCAGCGACGACGGCAATCTTTATTGCCTCGCCGCTGACTCCGGTCAGCTCCTTTGGAAATTTGAAAGCGGCCCCATAGACCGAAGAATCCTTGGCAATAAACGCTTGATTTCCTCCTGGCCGGCCCGCGGCGGTGTGGTTCTCTATGACAATACCGTCTACTTCGCAGCCGGCATCTGGCCCTTTATGGGGACCTTCATTTACGCCCTGGATGCCGAGACCGGTCGGGTCATCTGGCGAAACGAAGGGACCGGTTCAGACTACCAGCTTCAGCCCCACAACTCTCCGGCCTTTGCCGGGGTCGCTCCTCAAGGGGCAATAGTGGCCCTTAAGGATCGATTGCTGATACCAGGCGGGCGATCCGTGCCTGCCTGTTTTGATCGCCATACCGGAGAGATCCTCTACTATCACCTCGCCCGGTACAACAAGACTGGCGGCTCATTTGTCTGCGCTAACGAGCAATGCTTTTTCAATCATTACCGGGACCGGGACACTGATCTGTACAGCGTGCAAAACGGCGAGGCCATCTTGAAGCGTGCCGGCAAATACCCCGTTCTATCCGGGCAAGTCTGCTACACGTCCGGTGATTCGGTTACCGTCCGCGACCTTCGAGAACCCAAGGTCGAGCGCTTCACCTTAAAGGTCGATGCAACAGGCGACCTCATCAGAGCCGGATCACGTCTTTATGCTGGCGGCGACCAGCAGATCAGCGCGGTCGACATTCTTCCCGACGGGACTCTTGCGACCGCCTGGAATACGCGTGTACCAGGCAGAATCGGACGTCTGGCCGCGGCAAACGGTATGCTCATTGCCGTCACTGCCGACGGCAAAGTGATGGCCTTTGGAAAGAAGCGCCTCGCGGTGAAGACCTTCGATCTCAGGAGCGAACCTCCGCGGCCCGGTAGTGCCGCATTAGAGCTTGCGCAAACCATCCTCGAGCAGACGGGCGTGAGAGAAGGATACGCCCTCTTTTACGGGACCGAAAAAGCCGATCTGCTCGCCGCTCTGGCACTGTCATCCGATCTGCACATCATCGCCGTAGTTCCGCCCACAGAATTAGCCGATCTGCGATTGCGCTTTGACCGTTGGCACCTCCTGGGGAAGCGCGTTCACCTGCTCGCAGGAATGCCCGACACCTTTGAGGCGCCGCCCTACCTGGCTTCGCTGGTCGTGCTTGCCGACGGCGCCGGCAGCTGGAAGAACACCGATTCCCGCAAGAGATTGGCCAGAACAGTTAGACCATACGGAGGCAAGATATGGGTTCCTTCGGGAGCTGAAACGATGTCGGAGTGCTTACAAAGTGACACGCCGACATTGTCTGTGCGTTCCTTTGAATCGAGCGTCGTCTTAAGCAAAGATGGGCCACCTCCTGGAGGTGCGGCCAATTGGACGCATCAGTACGGCAATATCGCCAACACCGTTAAGTCCGACGACGCCCTCGTCAGGCTTCCACTCGGCGTTCTCTGGTTCGGCGGCAATTCAAACCTCGATGTTCTGCCCCGCCACGGCCACGGTCCGCCGGAACAGGTTGTTGACGGCCGTTTGATAATAGAAGGCATCGATTGCATCAGCGCCCGAGATGTCTACACCGGCCGGGTGCTTTGGAAGGTTCCACTGGATGGTTCCGACTCCTTCGGCATTTTCTATGATGAAAGTTATGAAGACGCCCCATTGAAGGTCATTTACAACCAGGAGCACATACCCGGCGCCAACGCCCGCGGGACTAATTTCGTCGCGACCACCGATTCGGTTTATGTAGTTCAAGGAAACCGTTGCCAGGTTCTCGATATTGCCACAGGGGAAACGAAGAGGACCTTTTCATTGCCTGCTCGAAACGGCGTCGAACCGAACCGATGGGGGTATATCGGAATCGTCCATGACCTCCTGATAGCAGGAAGCGACTTTGCAGCCTTCTCCCGCCAATTCCCCGAGACCGCCCCGGATCCTGCCGACGATCCACAAGGCAAGCGGCGGCTGTTCGAAAACTTTGACGTTACAGCGAGCAAATCCCTGGTCGTGATGAACCGGCAGGATGGTTCGGTTAAGTGGAGCATTGACGCCCGCTATGGGTTTATCCATAACGCCGTTACGGCGAGCGACAAATTGCTTTTCTGCCTCGATAAACTCCCGCCTGGAGTGGAAAAAAAGCTGCGGCGTCGCGGCTTGAAGGTGCCTGAAGACTACCGGATGATGGCTCTCGATCTGGAAACTGGACGAATTGTCTGGGAGCGTAACGAAGGAATCTTCGGCAGCTGGCTTAGCTACTCCGAAGAACATGACCGACTCTTGCAAGCCACCAGACCTTCTCGCGACATGGTGACGGATGAAACGGGTGAGAGGATGGCGGTTTACGTCGCGTCCACCGGGACCTGCGTATGGGACAGACCGATCAAATACAACAACCCGCCGATCCTATACCACGACGAGATAATTACAGACCGGGCAGCCTATAAGCTGGCCACCGGCGAACGCAAGCTGCGCCTTGATCCCGTGACCGGAGAAGAGATTCTCTGGAGCTACTCACGTACATACGGCTGTAACTACAACATCGCCAGCGAGCACCTGCTGTCGTTCCGCTCCGCGGCCGCAGGTTTTTATGATCTGTTCTGGGATAGCGGGACAGGAAATTTGGGTGGCTTTAAATCCGGATGCACCTCCAACCTGGTTGCTGCGGGTGGTGTTTTGAATGCTCCCGACTACACTCGAACCTGCCAGTGCTCTTATCAGAACCAGACTTCACTGGCGCTGATCCATATGCCGGAACTCGAGTACTGGACCACTAACGATTCCACGTGGAATCGCAAGCCAATAAAGCGATTAGGCATTAACCTCAATGCGCCAGGCGATCGGGTGGCGGCTGACGGTACGCTCTGGCTCGATTTTCCCAGCGTCGGCGGCAAATCACCGGATGTTCCCATCCAACTGGAGGCGCCCGGCGCGCGCACGATCCGCAGACATTCTCTGTTCTTAAAGTCTACCGGATACGAATGGGTGGCCGCCTCCGGGTTTGTTGGACCCATCCGTCTGGCAATCACGTTAACCGGAGAGGAGCCTCGTAAAGAGTCCTATACAGTCAAGCTGCACTTTGCCGAGCTGGAGGGCAAGGAGCCTGGCCAGCGCCAGTTTGACGTTCGTTTGCAAGGAGAAGAAGTTTTGAACCGGTTCGATATCGCCGAAGAAGCCCGCGGCATTAATATCCCGGTCGTGAAAACCTTTACCGGGATCAAAGCCGAAGGCGTCCTCGTTGTTGAATGTTTGCCTTCTCCCCAGAGTGAAGCGCTCCCATTGCTGTGCGGGGTCGAGGTTATTCTGGAAGATTAGAAGCCCTGATGGATTCATTAAGTTATCGCTATATCTGCTACCGAAGGGTGATCGCTCTTTTATGGGTCCTGTATTTGTTTTGCAGTCCTCTTTCGGCGACCCAGGAGACCGGCGGCGAAGAAATCATTAGCCGCGTTCTGGCGCCGGTCTATGCCCCGCTGGCGGAACAGATCGTCAGCGAGTATCAGCTTGCCACGAAACGGGGAACCGGTATCGACTTGGGTAGCGGTCCAGGAGACCTGATCATCGAACTCTGCAAAAGAACCAAGTGGATGCACTGGGTCAATGCAGACATCAATCCCGAGGTCTTCCCCGAATTTCTGAGGAAGGCGCAGCAGGCCGGCTTTCAAGGACGGGTGAGCGCAATGCAGGCAGACGCTCACGCTCTTCCTTTTCACGACAACTTCGCCGAAATTATCGTCTCCCGGGGCTCCTTCCCCTTCTGGAAAGACAAATCCAAGGCCTTCAGGGAGATCTACCGAGTGCTTAAACCCGGAGGTGTCGCCTTTATTGGCCGAGGATTCTCAGAAAACCTTCCAGTCGAGGTGGCGCGTGAAGTCAGGGCCCGGCAAGCAAAGAGCAACAGGATGCCGGCTTACGATGTTGATGAAACCGCCAGTGAGCTTAGGCGGATCATGAAATCCCTCAAGATCGAGGACTATCAGATCCGTATCCCTAAGCCGGAATTGCGAAACGAAGTCAATTACGGGATCTGGCTGGAGTTTCGGAAGCCGGGAACCCTCGACAGAAAGCCCCCCGAATTACTTGAAAAGCCGGCCCTCGAATCGGCCGGGCTCGACCACGCCACCACAGTGGTGGAACGATCCGAGATCGACAGGCAGGGCGCTCAAACCTTGATTGACGCCTTGGAGTTCATCCCGGGCGCCTGGGTGGAGTCCCGGGGACGAAAAGTCAAGCAGTTCCTTTCATTCCGCGGGCAGAAGTATCCGTACCCGGAGTATGCCATCGAAGGCGCTTTATTTCGCGAGTTTCACGAAGTTCCTTACTTTCTATCGACGGCCGCTCTTGAGCGGGTCGAGGTGATGCGTTCCGGCGCGGCGATGCTGGCAGGCAACGCCGGGCTCGTCGGCCTCATTAACGTCGTGCCCCGGGTTTACCACAGTCGCGAAACGGTGCTTCGACTCGAATATGGGAGTATGGGCACGGCCAACGTTCGCGTTTCTCACGGAGGCCAACTCGGAGATTTCTCTTACGGCCTAAGCGCGGACGGTTTCCGTACTGACGGCCCCGAGAATCGATATGGGGAAGAAAGGCTGGGAAGCTATTACGCCGGCTTGACCTGGTCGGGATCCGACTCGTTGTCCGTAACAACCCACCTGTTCCATATTGGGGGCTCCAGGGGCTTGGTCCAGGCTCTGCCTCCGGCAAACCAGCGGCTCCAAACGGCAATCGAAAGGTTCGATCCCGTTCAAACCAGTTTTGGTACGGTTAAGGCTATGTACCGGCCGAATGAACGAACCTCGACTCAAGTGCTGTTCGGATACAGCGACCGGCACAACACCCACGTGGCCGAAACCGAATCAGGACTAGGTATCACCCGCGACTGGGATAGGGAATGGACCGTAAATGCGATTCAATCGATTGCTCTCGGTGATAACAACGTCCTCAGGGTGGGTGCAAATTTCAACCATTGGGTAGCGCCTTATGGTAAGCGCTTTTATACAGGCAGGCCGGTAGATCTCGAGACCTGGTCGTTTGTCGTGACGGACGAGCACCGTTTAGGCGCTTTTGTTTTCGATACCGGGCTGCGTTACCAGAGAACCTACATCAACGAATACGGGGCGTTCAGTATCGAAGAGAACGCCAATCCCTATCGGGACGTGCCGCCCATCATCGATGAATGGGAACCTCCTGTAGTGTCCGGCAGCTTTGGCGCCGCGTATTATCTCAACGACAACTTGTCGTTGCATGGGAACCTGGTCGCAGGCCGACTGGAACCCAGACGAGGCACCCTGACCACCGAGCTCCAGCCGCCCGTGAATGAAGGCCGTTTCATGGCAGATCTCGGCTTCCGGCTTTCGGATTCGCGCTTAGGCTCGGGGACCTTTTCCACGTTTTTCGTTCAGAGAAGAAACGGGATCAATTTGAGCGGCGCTACCAGAGAAGTGAACGGCCGCCTGCTGGAGCTTTACGAAAATCGCGATCAGGACTCGAAGGGTATAGAAATTGACCTTCGATCTCGGCGCCTGGCGGATGCCATTGAAATGTTCTTTAACCTCACCGCCTTGAGCCCGCGAATCGACACGGGAAATGCAATGCTTTCCGACCCGGAGATACCCAGCTCTATCCTGGGCTGGGGGTTATTCGCCTATAAATGGGACTGGGACCTTAATCTGTACTGGAAATATGTTTCTTCCTACACCAGCACTCGCTTTGCCAGTCCTCCCGTGCCACAGCCACTCGGAGGCTTCCACACCTTCGATCTTACCGTCGGGCGCCGCCTGGGAGATGACAAGCAAACACGGATTTACACCGAAGTGCGGAACCTGGCTGATCGGGCCTATTCGACGGTAGTCGGATACCCCGATTACGGTCGCCGCTTCACGGTGGGCGTCGAGTACAGGTTCTGAATTCGGGCCGGGTGAGGCGTTTTCCTCGGGCACGTGGGAGGTGAGTCGGTGATGTCGGCACAGACTCACTATGATCGGACTCTCCAGAGTCGGACATTGCCGACTCTGGAGAGTCCGGCCACAATAAAAGACACAGCGATCAACTGGCGCGAGTCCCTGTTCGTAGTCCCACCTTCTAGCCGGGCAGTTAAATCGTTCATTCGACGACAATTGGTCGACGAGCAACTGCCCGCCCGTAAAAGGCGGTACTGCGCCTCATAGCTCACTCAAACTGAGGCCGCTTCGAGGAGCCCCTTCGTTCTAACCCGGATTTCTCACAACCGAACGCTCGGCGGGCAAATTGACCATTTTTCGG
>DAOTAI010000487.1:0-3725 GCA_035593865.1 Acidobacteriota bacterium | reverse complement strand
CGAGCGTTACTACACTTCTTAGATCCTCTGACTGCCGCATTCCTTGAACGAAAGTACGTTTGGCAACTGACGCGCAAAGAACCGTAGCTAGATTGAAATCGGACGCCTCTCTGCTCGAGCGGCTGAAGTTATACACGAACCGGCAGGCAGCTGGAATTTCCCGTTACTGCCTGGAGCAAACGTTGCTCACCCTGTTCGGATGGGTCCCGACCAACCTGGGCATAGGGTTGCGGGCGATCGTGTATAGGGCAATCCTGAAGATGCGAGGATTCGCTGCCATCGAGAAGGGAGTCCGAATTCGCTTCGCCAACCTAGTCCGCCTGGATCACGGCGTCTACCTTGACGAGCGTGTTTACCTGCATGCCTGTCCCAACGGGATCGACATCGGGAAGAACACCCTTGTCATGTACGGTTCGGTGCTCCACGTCTACAACTTCCGGAATATGCCCCATTCCGGGATCAGCATCGGCCAAGATTCATTGATAGGCGAGTACAACGTGATCCGTGGCCAGGGAGGCGTTCGAATCGGCGACCGGGTCTACACGTCGCCGATGGTCCAGATCCTCGCAGTCAACCACGTCTTCGACGATCCTTCCCGCCCCTTTATCGAACAAGGCATCACTGCGGAAGGCATCACTGTCGAAGATGATGTGTGGATTGGGTCGGGCGCCATTCTCACTGACGGTGTAACTGTCGGAAAGGGCGCCGTAATCGGTGCCGGTTCTGTCGTCACCCGGGACGTACCGTCGTACACCGTGGTTGCCGGCATCCCAGCGCGGGTTATCAAAACGATAGACCCATCCAAGCCGCGCAAATCCCATATCCCTGTTTATTTCTAGAGGGACAACCATGCTTCAAAATCGTGTGAATCCCCTGGTCGACCCGTCATCGACGGGCGCCAGTGCAGGTCTTACACTTTCAGTCGTTATTCCAGCGCTGAATGAGGAAGACGGCATAGCCCACATCGTAACCTCAGTCCAGGAAACGCGGGAGGCGCTTCAGCAGGCTGGCGTTACGGATCTTGAAGTCATCGTGGTCGATGACGGTTCCGATGATGCAACGACGCAAATCGTCGAAGAGATGGAATCAGTCAGGCTGATTCGCCATACCCATAACCGGGGATATGGCGCGGCCATTAAGACGGGATTCGAGCACGCCCGGGGAGAGCTCCTCGCCTTCCTGGATGCCGACAGCACCTATCCGCCTCAGTACCTGGCAAATCTTTGCGAGGCGATCATAGCAGGTGGGGCAGATATCGCCGTGGGTTCCCGCCGGAGTGGAAACCAGAGCAGCATGCCCCTGGTTCGGCGAATTGGCAATTTGTTCTGGTCCACACTGCTGACTCTGATCGGGAACTGTCGGGTTCAGGACCCCGCGAGTGGCATGCGCGTACTGCGACGCGACGTCCTGGATCGCATCTATCCCTTGCCTGATGGGTTGAACTTTACTCCCGTCATGAGCACGAGAGCTGTTCACCAATGCTTAAGGGTGGCGGAAGTGCCCATCGACTACCTAGAGCGCTCCGGCCGTTCCAAACTGAGTGTAATCCGGGATGGCACGCGGTTTCTCAGCAGCATCATTTGGACGGCGTTGGAATACAACCCGGCGAGAATTCTTGAACTACTGGGATTGAGCGCCAGCGGTATGGCCGCCTGCATTGGCGGCAGCCTGGTGCTTGCACGGCTCCAGGGCGTGACCGAACTCGGGCCTTGGGGCGTTTTCGCCGTATATGCCGCTCTCGTCCTGGCGGTAATCGGTGTCAGCGTCTTCTCACTGGGCCTCACCTTCAATTATCTGGTCGCGCTGTTCCATCGCGAACCTATCCAACAGATTAATCTCGGCACAAGAGTCTTTGGACCCTCACTTGATCGGCATTTCGGCTGGATGGGCCTCGCCCTGGTGGTACTGGGAGCAAGCCTCGCGGCCGGCAGCCTGGTTCTCGGACTTAACGGCTGGGAACTGCCACGCTTGTGGCTCTGGCTGGTTGGCAGCGCGCTCTTCGTCCTGATGGGCGTTCAACTCACTTCGCTCTGGGTGCTCACCAGCATTCTTCGCACCCTGGACCAGCGGAATCGAGCCACGAACCGTGAGACTGTGAGGCGTCCGGTTGCCCTCCCACACACGGGGTTGGACCGACCTGCAATTTCCTGAGACTTAATTATGAACAAGGAAGATGTCCGACAAGCGCCTACCGCGGAAGAACTGAGAGCCAATTTGGGCACCCGCCCGGTCAAGCTCCTTAAGGAGCCGAAATTTCCCGACGCGGGAGAAACGGTGCGCAATATTATGAGCAGGCGCGCGGCCTCAAAGGTTGACGTCTTGCTGGTCAATCCCCCATCCCCCGACGGCGGAATCTGGATCCGCACGCAACATCGGGTCGGGCGTCGAAGCCGCGAGGAGATGGTCTGGCCGCAGTGCTCCCTCGCCCAGTTGGCTGCCATGCTTCACCCGGACTATTCGGTGTGTATCATTGATGCCATCGCCGAAAGAATGCCATGGTCGCGCTTCGAGCAATTGCTTCGGGAGAAATCTCCGAAGTATTACATTACGCAGGCCACAGCGCCAACACTGACCAACGACATGTACGGGGTGATGTTGGCCAAGAGCGTGGGTGCCACCACCATGGCTTTTGGCACTCACGTCACCCCGATGCCTTTTGAGACCATGCGAGACTTCCCCGCGCTGGACTTCGTCCTGAGAGGTGAGCCCGAACTGACCTTTCGCGAACTGATAGATATCCTCGAAGATCGGGAGGACTCCAGGCCCGAATGGGTAGAGCGGTTGCTGCGTAAGTCGGACAGCAGCTGGCAACCCGCTCGTGCAGAAGAAAAGCAGCTGGGGTCAGGGCCTGATCTTCATCGGGTTAAGGGCCTGGTGTGGCGGGACCGCGGCGAAATCAAGCGGAACTGCGACCGACCGTTCATTCCTGACTTGAATGAGTTGCCCGTTCCTCTGTACCACCTCCTTCCCCTCCAGCAATACCGGATGCCCCTGATGAAAGGTCCTTTCAGTTTCGTCCTCACCAGCAGAGGGTGCCCGGCGGGTTGCCGGTACTGCATCAAACACGTCTCCTATCAGAACTCGGTCAGATTGCTTTCGCCTCAAAGAATCGTTGAGGAAATCGAGATTCTCGTCGACAAGGGTGTTCGCAACATCCACATGTACGCCGACCTGTTTACAGTGAACCGGGAACAGGTCATGGGGCTGTGCGAACTGCTCCTCGAGAAACGCCTGAAGATCAAATGGACCTGCAACAGCCGGGTTGATTACGTGGATCGGGAGATGTTGCTGCAGATGGGGAGAGCTGGTTGCTGGATGATCTCTTGGGGCATCGAGAGCGGCAATGAGATCATACTGAGAAGGGCAGGCAAAGGCGCCAACCCTCAGAAAGCCAAGCAAGCGCTAATGTGGGCGCGCGAGGCGGGGATCAAGAATTGGGGTTATTTCATCATCGGCCTTCCAGGCGAGACGGTCGAGACAATCCGCGAAACGATCGAGTTCTCGAAGACGCTTCCCCTTGAATTGGCGCTGTTTCATGTCGCTGCCCCGTACCCGGGTACTCCTTTCTTCTTCGATGTAGTCAAGAACGGCTGGTTCCGTGAAGGAACCAGGTGGGAACAGGTCGATATGGACAAGGAGACCGTTCTCGAGTACGAAAATCTTTCAGCCGCGGATCTGCTTTACTGGCAGAAACGCGCCTTCCGTGAATGGGCATTCAGACCCGG
>DAOTAI010000025.1:0-21619 GCA_035593865.1 Acidobacteriota bacterium | reverse complement strand
GGATCAGCTCGACCAGATCCGACGTGATCTCCGGGAAGCAATGGAGAGACTCCGACAGGTACAGGAGCAACTAAACCGGTTGAGCCCTGACGAAACCGGTTCCTCCGGCTCGCCCTGAGCGACCTCGTTGGCAGGTCGGTTTAAGCTCATCAGAGTTCTAATTGCCCCTCGAGTCGCTTGCAAGGAGTGGTTCGAAAGAGTGCGCAGCAAGTATACTCAGGTCGAAAATCATGAGGTGGCCAATGAAATCGAATTTAAACAGACGGCAACTCCTTCAGACTGGAATTGGTCTGGCAACCGTTGCGGGGGCGGGTTCGCATCGAGTCCAGGCGGGTGCAGCGGCACAAAATCCCACGACGGTTCGATTCCCCGAACGTATTCGAGTTGGCATCATTGGCTTTGAGGGGCATTTATCCGAAATCCTGAACGCGACGCGGTCAGTTCCTCAAGTCCAGATCACAGCCATCGCCGATGATCGCGAAGAAGTGCAGGGTCGGATACGAGGAAATCCGCTTCTCCAGCAAGCAAGACTTTACCGAGACTATCGGGAACTGATCGAGCGTGAAAAGCTGGATATCGTGGCGGTCTTCGGAGAAAACGGGCCGCGCGCCTCCATTATCAGGGACTGCGCTTCGCTCAAAGTGCCGATTGTTGCCGAAAAGCCTCTTGCCCTGACTCTGGAGGAACTTGAAAGCGTGAGATCGGCAATCGTATCCGCCTCGGTTCCCCTGACCGTGCTCCTTCCCATGAGGTTCGATCCACAGTACCGGCGAATGCGCTCCATTGTCACCAGCGGCGAAATTGGAGAGGTGGTCATGATGGCCGCTCAGAAATCCTATAAATTGGGCTCGCGCCCATCCTGGATGAAGGAGAGGGCAAAGTTCGGCGGCACGATTCCCTACATTGGAATTCACATGGTGGACCTCATGCTTTTCGTTGGAGGCCGCGACTTTAAATCGGTAGCGGCGTTTCATTCGCAGGTCGGATTTCCGGAAATGCGTGAGATGGAGAACAATGCGGTCCTTGCCTTTCAACTCGACAACCGCGGAACTGCTTCCTTACGCCTGGATTATTTGCGTCCGCAAACAGCACCCACCCACGGAGATGATCGCCTGCGAATCGCCGGCACGAAAGGGATTATCGAGTATCAGGAAAGCAGGCCGTTGACGCTGATGACAGGCGAAGTGAGTCCCAAATCGGTTACCGACTTGCCGGCGCCGAAAATGTTATTTGTCGATTTTTTGGAGTCGATATACGGCAACACGACTCACGCTCTCTCATTCGAGGAAATCTACAGGGTCAACGAGATTGTGCTAAAGGCCCGAGAGGCGGCGGATCGCGGGCAGGTGATCAGGCTGTAGCGGCCAGAAAGGACGCAAGGGACTAAAAGGACTAAAAGGACAAAAGGGAACTAAAAGACGCTCTTGCTGAAAGCGTTGTCGTTGGTTTCTTTGCTGTCCTTCGCTGTCCTTTGCGTCCTTTGAGTCCTTTGAGTCCTTTGAGTCCTTTGGGTCCTTTCTGCTATCTGCGAGCCGGTTCCTCTTCTCGCTGTCTCTCTTTCCCCGCCTCCTGGATTTCAAGTCGGCGACGGCGCGCGGTACGTTCAGGAGCCGGCATCGTTATTTCGAGCACTCCGTCGCGGAAGCTGGCCTGCGCTTCATCGGCTTTAACGTCTTCCGGCAGAGGAATGGAGCGGTAGAAGGTGCCATAACTGCGTTCGCTGCGATAGTAGCCTCCTTTTTCTTCTTCGTGCTCGTGACGCCGCTCGCCCTGAATAATGACCTCGTTGTCTGTTATCTCGACGTTCACGTCCTCACGCCGCAACCCCGGTAAATCAGCACAAATTACGAACTTGCCTTCACGTTCAAAAACCTCAATGTCGGGCGACCACATACCGCGAAACTCGCCGAAACCACGGGGCATAGGCCAACTCCGTCGTCTGTGACCAAAGCCAAAGTCTTCAAAGAGCCGATCCATTTCCTCGGCGAAACGGTTCATTAAAGCAAATGGGCCACCTCTCCAGCGGAAGGGCAGCCGCTCCAGCCGTTCGAGTCCTTCCTTCTCTCTTTCCTCCGATCTCTTCTTTTCGGCCATAGTCGTAAACCTCCTTGTTCGATGTTCGACGTCTGGCCCCTGAGGGGACAGTCTCTGATGGGGTCATATTTCTGAGTCGTGGTGGTTTGCGCCGCTCTTCAGTTTAGGTGGATCAAGGGAAGCGGCGCTGAAGAAGATCCGATAGAGTCAATACTATAAGCCCGGTAAAGGACAGTCAATACAAGCGCGCCTTGCAGGTCTAGCGGCTCCTCGTTGGCAGGGGGAGTCAGGGACAGTCCCTTACTTACGAGTCTCTTACTTAGAGTCTCGAACCGCGCCGAGGGTACGCGTAAGTGGTTTGCCACTCGAAATGCCGAGAAGCGCCATGGGGTCTACTCTCGCGTTGCAGAGGCGCACCGACCAATGAAGATGCGGCCCTTCGACTCGTCCGGATTTTCCGCTGAGGGCAACGACCTGGCCCCGTTCCACCATGTCGCCGGGCTTAACTCGGAATTCCGACAGGTGAGCCATAATCGAATAAAGCCCCAGCCCGTGATCGATAATCACGCAATTGCCGGAAAAGTAGAGCTCTTTTGCCAGGACAACCAGGCCGGCGGCAGGCGCCTTCACCGGAGTTCCCATGGGCGCACGCAAATCAACCCCAGAATGCCGGCCGCGCGGTTGGCCGTTTAGCACACTTCGCTTTCCGAAAGCACTGATTACTTTCCCGGGCACCGGTCGGATAAACGTCCCGTCCCAGAGGCGCTTATCCGAGACAGTGAGAAAGATCTGTTTCATTTCTTCGGCTTCGGCCGCGATTCTGCGCTGCACCGACTCCGGGGGATCCACGAACTTTTTCGGGAGTGTCAGATATCGGGTCGGAAACGTCTTTTCGTTAATTTCCAGTGTATGACAATGCCGCGCCTGCTCGCCCATTGGATCGACGACGGTCATCTCGATGGTGTATTCACCTGCCTCAACCTCAACGTCTACGCCTATGAGCGCCTGCCAGACCGTCAGGTCGTCCGTCGGAAAGAAGTGAATCTCGTTTCCAAAAGCTTGCCCGGTCAGGCTCAGAACCGGCTCCTCAAGATTCACGGTCAGCAGCATAACCTCGCCCGGCTGCTGGGCCCGAGCCTGAAGAGAAACCTGAAGAGGCGTCCCTGCCAGACTTTGAGCTACAACAAGGAGCCATAACCCGGGTAAGAAGAACAATCCTCGGCCCATATCCCCTGCCGTCCTTTCAGGGGTTGGGCTATAACGCAAAAAGCAGGCGGTGCTGTGTGACCCGGAACACAGCTACTGATTTCTTGTCTGGCTTTCCTGATCCGGGCAGCCGATCACCGGCGTACCGTTTCGCTTGCCGTTCAGTTCGCTTGGCTCGTCGTAAACTGGGGGTATGAGAATTCACCAGGATATTTTTGCGAACAGCCGACCTCTTTGGGAAAAGATGCTCGATCATCCGTTCCTGCGAGAGACGGCAGCCGGCTCGATTCCTTTTGACGTTTTCGCGAATTGGCTCAACCAGGACTACCTCTTTGTCCGGGAGGCTATTCCGTTCATTGCCATCATGGTGTCACGAGCGCCACACGCTCTCCGTCCCGGCCTTGCGGCCGCGATCCCGGCTTTGCAGTCAGAACTGGAGCTATTTGAGCGAATGGCTCGTGAAAAAGGTGTTTCACTTCGAGAAGAGATGACACCAATCTGCCACGCCTATGTTCAATACCTGATCGCCACTGCTCACTCACGAAGTTTCGAGGAAGGGTTCACCCTCCTCTACTGCGCTGAAAAGGCGTACTTCGACTGCTGGTCGACCGTTCGTCGCACGCTGACCAGCGCCTCGCCATGGAAGGACTTTATAGACCGATGGTCGAATGAGAGTTTTGCTGCCTGGGTCAAGTGGTTGGAGGATGAAATCGATAAGCTACTCGAGCGGGCGTCAGAAACGCTGCGCCAGCAAATGGCCGCAGTCTTCCTGACAACAACCCGCTACGAGTATCTTTTCTGGGACATCGCCTTCCAGGGTGAATCCTGGCCGGACGCCTAGTGCTCGAGCGTACCTAGGTTTCGTCCTTTTCCTTGCCGGCCTCCTTTTCCTTCCGGGCACCCTTTCGTTTAGGCTTCGCTTCCGCATCAGCCTCCGATGGTGCCGCGGCAAGGCCGGCCTCTTCTGATTTCGGGGAGCCGGCCAAGCGGGCGATTTCTTTCAATTTCGCGTCCAAATCGGCGATAATCCGGTCGCTTTCCGCATCGCGTTTCTTGGCTCGGGCAATTGGTTCCTCCAGTTCTGCAACAACCGAAAGCAGAACCGATGCCTCTACTTCGCTGTGGGGCCGGATCTCAATCTGATAGTTGCCAATAGACTTAATCGGCTGATCCAGAAGGATCTTGCGTCGATCGATATGGATGCCGTTGCTTTCGAGCAAATCGGCCAGATCCTTGGAGGTAACCGAACCGAACAGAGCGCCGCTTTCTCCAGCCTTGCGGCTCACGATCAGGTGAAGCTGGTTCAGCTCTCCAGCCAGCAGGAGAGCTTCTTCCTTAAACTTGGCCTCCTTCTTGGCCAGGGCCAGCTTCTGCTGCTCGATCATTTTCAGATTGCCTGGCGTGACAGGGACTGCGAGGCGTCTAGGAATCAGGTAATTGCGCCCGTATCCGTCCGCCACCTTAACAACGTCACCGCGTTTGCCCAGTTCGAAAACGTCGTCGGTCAAAATTACTTGCATATCTGTAGCCCTCGCGGTTCTTCTTAATCTGCAACGTACGGGAGCAGAGCCAAATGGCGCGCTCGCTTGATAGCCTTGGCAAGCTTGCGTTGATGAGTCGCGCATACTCCCGAAATCCTTCGTGGCAATATGCGAGCTCGTTCAGGCACAAACTGACCTAACAGCCGGGTATCCTTGAAGTCGATGTAATCGATCTTCTCGGCGCAGAACTTGCAGAATTTCCTTCGTCTCACCATATTCGCTACTCCTCTTCCGCCTCGGTCGGCTCCGCTGCAGCCAAAGCCTCTTCCATTTCCTGATAAGCCGCATGTTCCCGGGGTGGGGCGGGTCTCTTCGCGCGTCGCGCCTCACGTTCCTTCTTGAACTTTTCGGCACGCTTCAGGTCAAGATCGGTCCGGACTGAGAGGAAGCGGATCACCGAATCGGAGACTTTGAAACGGCGTTCCAGCTCCGCCACTGCCGCGCCACTCGGCTCTTCCAGGGTCAACACAACATAATAGCCGTCGGTGTGTTTTCCGACACGAAAGGCCAGGCGCCGTTTTCCCCACTTGTCAACGCTGATAACTTCGGCCCCCTTGTCTCTGGCTGTCTTGGTAAAGCTTTCGATCGCCTGCTCTACCTCATCATCAGTCAGGGTGGGAGCGAGAACGAACACGACTTCGTATCGTCTCATGGACATCTTCTCCTTACTTGAAAACGGTTATTCTAACACAACCTGTGGCGCATGCTATCGCGTTTGCTGCGCGGAGGATAACGACCCTGGAATGATGGCGCTCAGCCGGGCAGGACAGCTGCGCCACGCCCGGGCACCCGACTCATGTGAGCAACGGGCAGGCTATCAGGGCGGAGACGGCCATTAGCCTCACCAGCACGATCACGGCGGGACCACAAGCGTCCTTAAGGGGATCGCCAACCAGTTCCCCGGTGTATGCTGCCACAAACTGGTCTGCGCTCCCCGAACCCGCACCAAGTGCAAGGAAATTTCTGGCGTTATCCCAGGCGGTGCCTGAATGAGTCATGAACAATGCCAAAAGGACTGCCGACGTCAGCGAACCTGCCATCATTCCAGCAAGCGTCGATCGGCCCAGGACTAGCGCGATTATTATCGGAGATGCCACGGAAACCAAAAGCGGCAGCGGCATTTCCTTAAGTGCCGCCCACGCCCCGATGGCCGCAAACCGAGCGCTGTCCGGTGACTGGGTTCCCTCGCGAAGCCCCGCTATTTCCTCAAACTGGCGTCGTGACTCTTCAATCTGGAGAAATGTCGTCTTTCCGATGGAGGTAATGATCGCATCGGAAAGGAAAAACGGAAGGATGCCACCCAGGAAGAATCCGACGATGACCGTCGGATTGACCAGATCAATCGACGGTAGACCGACCAATCGAGAGTAAGCGGCAAGCAGTGCCATAGCCGCAAGCGTGCTGGCCCCGACAATCAGCGATTTGCCGATAGCGGTGTTGGAGTTGCCGGCAAAATGCAGTCGCGCGAGACCGCCGACCCAAGCTGGCTGCGCGCCGGCCAGGCTTGCAACTCCAGTGGCTCCATCCGTGATCGGCCCGTAAGCCGAAACCGTAATCCATCCGGCGAGGGTCGCAAGCATCCCGACAGCGGCGATGCCTATGCCATAGACACCCGCATAATTGTAGGCAATCAGGATTGCACCGGATATGGTGAGGATGGGCAATGCCGTCGACTGCATTCCCACTGTAAATCCCGCCAGTATATTGGTGACGACCCCTGTTGCGGAGGCTCCAGCAATTCGGCGAATCGGAGGCCCGGAGGTATACCACTCGGTCAAAAGTCCCACTACCAGAGCGCTAATCACCCCCAGCAAAAGGGCGTAGAAAACGCCCAGTTCCAGCTCCAAGGCGTTTGTGTAAAGAAACGCACCGACCAGCAGGATGATGGCCGCGGCAAGGTGGCAGAGGCGGAAAGCGCTCCCCGGCTCCCAGCGCCAAAAGAGGTAGCGCGATACCAGCGAAATAATGGACGCGCCGAGTCCAATTCCGGCCACGATAACCGGGAGGGACATGTAATCGGCCCGATTCTCATTTGTGATGTTCACCACGGTTGACAAACCGGAAGAGGCGATAAGGACAGTCGCAACTACAGCTCCGCCCCACACCTCCAACAACTCCGTGGTGGCGCCACAGAGCCTGCTCGCATGATCACCCGCTCTTACTGCGAAAGCGGCGGGATTGTGACGGTTGTCTGGCGCCACAGAGGGCTCAAACCGCCCGACCAGATTTGATGTCAAAGTCGCGGCTTTGCTGAAAAGCCCGCCACTCAAGCGGCAAAACAGCGAAACAACTGAGCCGCCCAGCACAAAACCAGCGAGATCAATGGGTTCCAACGGCCCCCTGGCAACTAGGTAGTACAGCAGCGAAAGACTGATCAATCCGATCGAAGCAGTAACTAATCCGCAAACGCCGGCCCCCGAAAAGGCGACCTCCGCCGCACCTTTGGTTCCAGATTCGCCGGCTGCTCTAAGCGCAGCCGAAACTGTAGCGGTGGCCATCAGGGCGCAGAGAGCAACCACTGCCACGGACAGAACCGCACCTGCGAGGAAAGTCAGGGCTATTGAGGGAGTAGACCATCGCAGGAGGATAAACAGCGTGAACAGGAGAAATCCCGCGAGTACCAGGCCGCCTCGCGCCAAAAAGGCCATCAGTGTGCGCCTGATTTCTTTTGAGATTAAGCCGAAAGTTTCGTCGGGCAGCTGCCCTCCGCGAACCTGTCGAAACAGCACGAATGCGAGCACCAAACCGACAAGTCCGATAAGCGAAAGGAGAATCAGGAAAGTGAGGGTCATTCTTAGCCGTTGAACTTCGCCATAGCTTTATCGATTCCTTCAGCAACCCAGCAACTAACGGCCTGGCCGCAGCGTTCTAAGACGGTGTCCAGCACTTCAAGATCAGCCCGGGAGAAACTGGAGAGGACAAATTCGGTGTAGTCCTCCGGCGGCTCCCCGGTACCGACCCCAATGCGCAGGCGAGGGATTTCCGTGGTGCCGAGCACATCGATAATCGACTCCATTCCTCGATGTCCGCCCGCGCTCCCGCTGCGTCTCAGCCGAATTTTCCCCAGTGGCAACGCCACTTCGTCGTAGACAATGAGAAGGCGCTCCAGAGGAACCGGATAGCGGTCGAGCATTTCTGCGACAGCTCCGCCGCTCCGGTTCATGTAGGTGATAGGTTTCACCAGGAGGACTTCTTCACCGTCGAAAGTTGTCGTGCAGGAAACCGAACGTTTGAGAATTCGCTCGAATTCCACACCGGCCTGGGCAGCCAACCGATCCACCAGCATAAACCCGGCATTGTGCCGACTAAGAGAGTATCGAGGTCCGGGATTCCCAAGGCCGGTGACAAGAAACACACGGCTACTCCTTTTCCTCTTCTTCGGCCTCGGCTCTGCCTTTCCTGATAACCTCCGGCTCGACGCCGGCTTCTTCGACCGGAGCCGCAGCCTCCTCGGCCCTCTCCAGAGCCGGCAGGACTATGCTGAGCACCACCAGGTCGGGCTCGTTCAGAACCTTGATCTTCGACGTATCGACCTGTAATTGCGAGACACGCAAGACGTCGCCCACGTCCATCTCACTGACGTCGATTTTGATATCCTCGGGGACGTCTCCGGGCAGACATTCAACCTCGATACTTTTCAGAACGATTTCCAGAATGCCTCCACCCGTCTTTACACCTTTCGCAGTGCCTACCGGTTCAACAGGCACCTCAAAGACCATGGTCTGGTCCATAGCGACCGCCTGAAAATCGGCGTGGATCAGCGTGTCTTTAACAGGGTCGAGCTGAAGGTCGCGGATCAGCACGTCTCGCGAATTACCATCGATTTCCAGGGTGAAGATCGTGTTCCGCCCGCTGGCCGAATGGAGGATCCGTTGAACATCGCGCGGGTCGACACTTATGGAAACAGGAGTAACTCCACGACCATAGACGACCGCGGGAATCCGCCCGCTGGCTCTCAGTCGTCGGTTCGGGTTCTTCCCGACCGCGTCTCTTAACGTTGCCTGGACTACTGTATTTGCCATTGGTTTTGATGCTCCTGAATCAATTAAACAATTTACTGACGGAAGTCTCTTTGTGTATGGACCGAATCGCCTCGCCCAGCAGAGGGGCAACGCTCTGAACCTGGATCTTGGGATGGGCCTTTTCCGGCGGAAGCGGAATGGTGTTGGATACGAAGACCGCTTCTATATCTGATTCCGCGATTCGTGATATGGCCGGGCCCGAGAGGACCGCGTGAGTTGCAGCGACCAGGATCCGGTCGGCACCCTCGCGGCGCAACACCTCGGCCGCCCGGATAATACTTCCCGCGGTATCGATCAAGTCATCAATGATGATGCAATTCCTGCCCTTGACGTCTCCCACCAGGTGCATGACCTCGGCCACATTGTCTTCAACTCGGCGCTTGTCGATGATTGCCAAGGTGGCGCCCAGTCTCTTGGCGTAGGCTCGAGCTCTCTCCACGCCCCCAGCATCGGGAGAAACGACTGTCATTTTCTTCAGTTTCAGCCGCGCCAGGTGCTTGAGAAGTACGGGACGAGCATACAGGTGATCGACAGGTATATCAAAAAAGCCCTGGATCTGGCCCGCGTGCAAATCAATCGTCAGGAGCCGGTGTGCGCCAGCCGCGCTGATCAAGTCGCCCACCAATTTTGCCGAGATCGGTACGCGAGGCTTTTCCTTCCGGTCTTGACGCGCGTATCCGTAGTACGGAAGGACCGCGGTAATCCGCCACGCGGAGGATCGCTTAAAGGCGTCGATCATGATCAGAAGTTCCATCAGGTTCTCGTTGACCGGCGGGCAGGTCGGCTGAATGATAAAAACATCCTTCCCCCGCACATTTTCGAGAATCTGAAAGTTCACTTCCTGATCGCAAAACCGTTTCAGCTTGACTTCCCCGAGTGTCTCGCCCAGATAGTCACAGATCTCCTGGGCCAAGGGTAAGTTTGCAGAGCCCGAAAATATCCTGAGTTTTGTCGCCATGATGATTGTTCGTTGGAGCCTCGCGCCAAGGCTTGCTCGGCGTCTCAAATGGGCACAATGAAGTCTGCCTACAAGACCCCGAACGGCCCCCTTGCAGCGGGCCTAGATGATCAACTCGAGACCTGCTAAAGCGAAATTATTCCTGTATTCTTGCCTTGGGAGGCTGTGACAGAGGAAGACTTCTCCTCTTGTCTGCTGTGAGACTTCCCTGGCTATGCTCTCCGCCCTCTCCGCATCGGCCACTCCGAAGAGGCAAGATCCGCTGCCGGATAGCATAACCGGATCACATCCTGCCTGCTTCAGCAGGTCAGAACTCCGGGCGAGAGCCGGGTAAAGTTCGAACAAGACCTCCTCGAAATCGTTTCTCAACCAGGATAACCCCATTCCCGTGACGGCCTGGCGGAAACGTTGAATTTTAGTATCGGCCTGATCGGTTGTCAATATTGCGTCCTCGCCGAACAGACCCCAGTCGCGAGCCTGATAAGCACGGCGTGTCGAGATTGGAAAACCGGGGTAGAGCAGCACAAGGCTGAAGTTTCGCGCGCAGTCCGGCAGCGTAAATATCCGGTCTCCCCGTCCCATTCCGAGAGCCGTTCCCCCAGACAGGAAAAAGGGGACGTCGGCACCGAGATGGCTGCCCAGAACCGCCAACTCCTCAAGACCAAGACCTGTTTTCCAGAGGTGGTTGGCCGCCAGCAGCCCGACTGCGGCGTTGGAGGATCCCCCACCCAAACCTCCGCCGACCGGAATCCGCTTTTCAAGGTGCATCCGGAGCCCGGAATCCACCCGCGCCCTTTCACTGAGAGCCGCAACCGCCTTGTACAACAGGTTGCCCTTGCCAGTGGGAAGGGGGCGCCCAGCGACAGTCAATTCTATCGCGGGGTTGGAAGTCACAGCGAAACTGATGCGGTCATGAAGGTCTACGGTTTGAAAAACCGTAGTGATTTGATGATAGCCATCGGGACGACGACCTTCGACCTCGAGAAACCAATTGATTTTCGCGAAGGAGGGGAGTTCGAGGCACGCGCCAACGTCAGCCATCGCTCGAGGATAACATGGTCGTCCGGATTTCTACTGCCGGCGTTGGGAAAGGACTTTCTTAACCCCTCTCAGTTTGCCCTCGACTCGCTTACGTTCGTCATCTTCTTTGCTTTGGGCGATTGACTTTTCGTAGTAAAACCCGGCTTCATCATAACGGCCGAGCTTTCCGTACACGTCTCCCAGGTGCTCGAGGATGGTCGCGTCGTCGCCTTCCACTTCGACGGCCTGTTTGAGGTAACGTTCGGCCTGCTCGTATTCCTTGAGCTGGTAATACACCCAACCGAGGCTATCCAGGTAAGCGCCGTTGTGCGGGTCCAACTCGAGCGCCCGATCGACATAGGTCTTGGCTTCGTCCAGCCGAACACCCCGTTCGGCCAGCATGTAGCCGAGATAATTGAGGACGGGCGCATGGTCAGGGTTCTTCTCAAGGACCTTCTTAAAAGTTGCTTCTGCTTCTCCGTACTGTTTTTGGCGTTCGTAGATCGCTCCGAGCTGAAACTGCATGGTCTCGCTCTCGGGCACCCTCTCCAACCCTTCTTTGACGACTTGGGCGGCTTCCGGGTACTTCTTGTTTTCCATCAAGACCTGACTTGCAGCCAGCACAAAGGGTTCGGGATCTTGCTGTTTTTCGCCCGCCTCCATCAAGAGATCTACCGCTTCCCGCACCCTGCCCAAAGCTCCAAGCATCTGACCTTTGGCCACAATGAAGTAGGTCTCCTCCGGATTCCTGCTCAAATACTCGTCCACCAGCGCCAACGCTTCCTGGGGTCGTCCCGCATCCTTAAGGCAAAAGGCGCGATTGAGTGTAAACTCCGGATTTGCAGGATTCTTACTGTGAACTTCCTCAAAGATCTTCAGGGCCTTTTCGTAATCCTTCAATTCCTGGTACAGAAGAGCGAGGCGGGTCTGAACGATCGCACGGGAATGCTCGGCGAGAGTTCCGTTGAGAACATTCTTGAATCCTTCGATCGCCTCGGTCTTGCGCCCCATTCCCGCCAAGGCTTTGGCCAACTCGAAACCCGCCTCGGTCTGTTGTTCTTTTGAAATATTCCGAGGCGCGCCCTCGGCCAGAGGCCTCAGCACTGCGGCCGCCTCCGAGTACTTCCTGCTCAGGTTGAGAGCCTTGCCCAACTCCAGCCGAATCTCGCCGTCGTCCCCGCGAATATCCATCTGCGCGGCGCGTCGAAAGATATCAACGGCTTTGGGCATTTCACGTCGTTGGAGGTAAAGACCGCCCAGGAGTTTAAAATGCTCCAGTCCCGCCGCGTCGTACTCAACAGCTTTTTCAAGAACTTGAATCGCCTCGTCCGTCTTGTTCAGCCTGACCAAAGCAAGCGCCCTGAGGTAGTGCGCATCGGAATGTGAGGGGCGCAGTTGCACGACGCGCGCCAGAAGATCAGCTGCTTTCTCCCAGTCCTCTTTAAGCACGTAGAGCCGGGAAAGATAATCGAGTGCGTAGAGATGTTTCGGGTCGAGCTCAATCACCCGCTCGAACGATTTCATTGCCTTGTCGAGGAGCGTCCCTGCAGGACTCTCGCGATAGGTAAAATAGAATCGCCCAAGGAGAAAATGCGGTTCAGGATTGTTAGGATCAAGCTCGATCGCCTTTTCGCACGCCGCAACAAACTCCCTGTAGTTGGTGCTCTCGTATAGGGCCTTGGCCTGATGCACACGAAGTTCCGAACTGTCCGGGTTCAGCTTGATGGCCTTTTCGAATTCAGCCAGCGCATCGGCGTACCGCTTGTCCTGGCTATACATCCTGGCCAAGGTGAAATGATAGTAGGCCTGTGCCAGTTCGGCGCTTGCAGCCGGCAAGGTACCGATTAGAGCAGGCAGAAGTAAAACAACCAGGACAACTTTCATATGTGTCATTATGGCATAACAGCCTTGTGATGCAGTAGACATGGCATAACAGCCTTGTGATGCAGTAGACGAGAGCAAACGCGGAAAAGGTTCAACGCCCGGTGGACCACCCGCGGATCTCGTTGATCCGCGGGCACAGAAATTTACTCAGCTACTATTTGGCCGGGGACGAGCGAGAGCAACTCGAGGTTATTTGTGAAAAAGATCTCCACTCCGACCAAGGGCTGATCCGAAGTAACCCTCACATATCCTCCCACGGTATTGGCCAGGGATGGGAACAATTCAGGATCGGTCAACATATGGACGAACCTTCCCCCCGCCGGGATAATCACATCCTTTCCGGCGATTCGGCTCCCATCCGGCTTGAAGATCTCGATCTGGGTCGTCGCTGCAAGACCTCCGGGATTCACCAGCGAAATCCCGGTCGAATATCCCAGACCCTCGGCAAAGTGAGAAAAAGTCAAGGTCCTTCCGGTGTCGGAGGCCAATGACAGTGTCGTCATTGCCTTACCGTTGTAAGCTCGTATTTCGGCATCTCCCACCAGACCGGGCTTATCAGTGTCAATCTGCACCCAGCCAGCAACCGTTGTCGCGGGGTTCACCAGTTGGAAAAGCTCTACGATGTCTCTCCTGATGTGCTTACCTGCCCCCAGCTGAAATGTGGCGGGAGCGCCAATCGGAACGCCGGCGCTGTCTTTCATTACCGCCGTCACTGTCAGAGTCTCGGCTCCCGCGTTAATGAGATTCAGCAGGGTCTGAGAACCATCAAAGGCGGCTACCTGGGGAACGAAAAATCGGGTGCCGCTATTAAACCCGGGTCCCTTCGGAACGCCGTGCAGCATGGACATTCGCTCACTGTCGTAATAGCGCTGAATCGCCAGGATCGGGAAATCTGACTCCACCACCGCGTATCCATCGGTGAAGCCCTCGAGGTCCTCATCCGAGAAAAGACCTACGAGGTCTCCTGTCCCATCAGGATCCTTCAGTAAAGATGTGTTCTGCATTAACCCCAATAGATCAATGGTATCCGAAGTGGCGACAAGTTCGCCCTCGTCGTTGTACAGCTTGACGGTTGCCTTAAGAGCCGTGTACGAGTAATTGAAAACCGTCAACTCCGTTCTGAAGCCCTCGGAGACTCGGATCTCAGGGATGATTACGCTCGAGGCGGCCTGGGTAAAAATAGGCGCGCCATCAATCCTTTTGATCGCGGTGTCCCCGACCATGAAGAAGCCGGTTGTTTCAAAGACATCAGAGTCGACGTCGAGCCAGCCATCCACCGTTTTGTCGCTTGCGGGCTTTAAAAGGTCGGCGGCAGTAAAGGCCGTTTGGGTCCCGGGTGCCAGGGTGATCGTGTTCGGATTGGTGTATTCCACCACATCTGTGGTCGATTCAGTGTCGACATACGCAGTTCCTGAGAAACTGTAGCCGTTCGTATGGATCTTCGCCTCGGTTGTCGCGCTGTTGTTGGTAAGAGCCACCCCGGTAAACCAATCGGCTCTAGAGTAAAAATGGGGGATGGTGAAATTCTTGGTGTCCCTGATCAGATCGATAGTGTTGGAGTTGAAATTCACAGCCGCCAGGATTTTGCCGTCAGGAGTCATGGCAAGTTCCAGCGGCGCCCCCGTGATCCCCGCCTGAGTAAACGGATGGTCTTCTTCCAGCGGGTTCACACGTGTGCCGATGTCTATGGCGCGCAACAACTCCCCTGACCGGATGTTGAAGACCAGAAGGCGATCGGTAATTGGCACCGAAAGGAACATGCGTTTACCGTCCGGGGAGAAAGCAGGCCGGTTAGCAGGCTTGAAATCAGCGAACACGGGGGTAGTTGTTGAAGATTCAAGCAAGCGCGTATCCACGATCGACACGTGGATCTGTCCAATGAGAACGAAGCGGAAACCATCTGGCATTGTGTAAGCTCCACCAACCTGGTTTCCAACGGAAAAGACCTTGACGATCTTGCCGGTGGCGGTTTCAAACAAGAAGGCCCGGTCTTGCGTCGAGAAGGTTGAGTCGAGGGAACTGGCTAACTGATCGCCTATCAAGCCGTACTTCCCATCGCTGGTGAAGGCAACCGTGTTGACTGCACGGAAATCGACGACTTGTGTATTGCCTTCGAAGTTCATGTCGAGCTTACGGATCACTTGGAAGGTCGTGGGGTCGATAAAGGCGACCGTGTCCGGTGGGACGTGAGTCTGTGGAAAACGCCATGCGGTCAACACGACCGTGAAAAAGCTGTAGTCGGGCGCCATCGCCAGCGATGCAGGATTCGAACCCGGCCCGACGAACAGTCGATCGATCAAAGTGGCGGTCTCAACGTCAAACCGCAGAATTTCGTGAGTGCCAGAGGAAGCGATAAAGCCGGTTTTGCTGTCGGCGGAAAAGATGATGTTGTTGGCGAAGGCGAAGAAGACTTCGGTCAGATCAATGGTTCTGACCGCATAAGTGTTTACATCGATAAGATTGATCGCGCCGATCTTCCGCCCGATGGTTTCACCGATAACCTCGGTGTTCTCTTTCAGGAACAGGCACGGAACTGCGATTGTCTGGCCATCGGGCGTCATAGAAATCATCCCGGGGTTCCTTGAAGTCTCGATTGTGGCGAGAATCTCCCCTGTCGAGGGCCGGAATGCGAGAATCTTGTCACTGCCGGGAAAACTGACGAAACCCTTGGCCGAATCAGGGGTAAAGACGATGTTAGGCGGGTGATTCAAGTCGGCGGGCGGCGTCGTTCCAAGATATCTGAGAAGCGCCTGGCTGGATCCTTCCGGAACCGAATTGGTATCGAACCGGTAGGTGATATCCGTCCCATTGTTTGGCTGAATGGTGGTAAAGGCGCGTTCACCCGTCACGGGCAACACAATAAACCCCAGAAGAATCAGCAAGATAAGGGAGCGATAAAGCATAAGTCTCCAATTATAAGCGTTGTTTCTCGGCCCTGACAACGACTAACAACTCGGTCTCGCCCGCGTCCCGTCGGGCATTGCGGTTGGGTGGACTTGCACCCCCCTGCCGTTTCAACCGAAGACTGTGCGGCCGCCCCGAAGCCTGCTTAGTCTTGTCAATCGCTCTGATGCGCCTTGAAGTTGATTTGTTCAACCAAGTCGATGCCCCAGAACTTGTTAATCCAGAGGATCAAGTCTTCCTTCATTGCCTCCAGTTCGGCCCGCCACAAGTCATTGGGAGTCTCTAGAACCAACCGTTTGCGCCCAAAACGCAGGGGAAAGGTCTTGGCGGCGAGTTGCTCGCCGACGATTCGCGGCCAGAACTCGCAAAGGCAAGCATAGACAGCTGCCTCGTCCCTGGCAAATTGCCGAAGAAAACCGGGAAGAAGAGACGAAACGGCTTTCATAACTGGGTCCTTGTTTCCACAGACGGATCACTCAGTGCCCGGCACCGGCCGGCACTTTGGCCTTTATCTCATTCTGGCGCCTCAGAAGCGTCTGGTCTTCGGCCACATTGGAATCGAGAATAACCCGTTCCGGCTTGAAAACCTCTATTTGGCCTCTCTCATTCAGTTCCAAGACCAGCTGACCGAGATATCTCCCGCGTTCGATGCTCCATACGAGAACAGCATTATTAACCTGTTCCGGCGTATGTTCGATGAATGCTCGTTCCACCATCATGATTCCGTATATCTCGGGGTGAGCCTGAGCCAAACGAATCGCTGTCGGCTTGTTTACTTCGGCCAGTACAATCAGGAAGTCTGCTTTCTTCATGACTTCCCCTTTGATCCGCGCCACCGCAGCTAAAGGATCAGCCGCTGTGAACGGAGAGTTAGGCTTCAGCAGGTCAGGACTCACAAGTCCGAGAAACCCAATCCTGACATTCTTCCGCAATCCGAGGCTTGTACCTGGAACTTCGACGACCGCGTAAGGCGGAGGCGCCGGCAGGTTCTTGTCCCGGGGCGTCAGGTTGGTCGAAATGATGGTCGTCGATTTAAACCTGGTCTGGCTTAAATCCTTCCAAAGCAGCAGATCCTCCGACGCGAGATTCATCACGCTCACAGGGAGGTAATCCAGACTCTCCTTCATGAAGCCATTCACGATATCTGAGCCCGGGCCAAGCGGCATGAAGTAGTTCCCCAAATCAACATGTAACGCGTAACCGCCCGCCCGCTTCTGGTACTGCTGCGCATAACCGGCTCGCCGAGCCAGTCCCCCTGTCGGGCTGGCGGGTCAACCACAGGGACCGTAACTCCCGCGAACAAATCCCGTGTAGAAAATGGTAATCTTGCGAGCCTGCTCCGCTTCCGTCGACTGGATCGGCAGGATCCAGAGCACGACTGCCACCATGGCCAGTACCATGCCAACTCGTAATCGCATGCCGGTCATTTTAGCAGAAGGCAAAAGCGCTTGGCGCAGGAGCCTCGTAACCTCGCAGGGTGGGTTTCGAATCCGGCCGGCGTTTTTCCGGCCGGATTCGAACCCTACAAGGCGCTGTTCGATTGATTGGCGATCACGGTACGGCTTGACAACCAAACACCAAAAACCTTATAGATGAAAGGAATTTTCGGGTATGGACAGCACGTGTGCCCTGGTCTTGAATGCCACTTACGAGCCGATCCAGATCGTCTCCTGGAAACGGGCGATCAGGATGTTGTTTCAGGAAAAGGTCGAAGTGGTAGCGGAATATGAGGACCAGGTTGTTCGGAGCATTTCCGTTACTATAAAGGTCCCTTCAGTTCTCCGGCTGCTCCAGTATGTCAACATCAAGCACGGCCATCACCAGGTAAAATTCACCCGCGCCAACATTTACGCCCGGGATCAGCATCGCTGTCAGTATTGTGGCCGACGCTTTGCTCCAGCTGATCTGACTTATGATCACGTAATCCCGGTAGCCCGCGGCGGGCGCAAGACCTGGGAAAACATCGTGACCTGTTGTCGAGAATGCAACCGGAAGAAAGGGGACCACACCCCAGAGGAAGTCGGGCTGAAGTTGCTTCGTGCCCCGAAAGCGCCGAGCGGTTTCCCGCACAAGATCCATTTCCTTTTGAGTCGAACGAAACCGCACGAAAGCTGGAAGAACTATATCTTCTGGGGGATACAGGTATCAGTCAGCTAACTGTCGGGCAGTTTTCAGGTGAAACATCTGCCCGCTATTTTCATCCTAATTAGACGAGACGGGCATTGATCCCCCGAGAGGCTGTCTCTAAAATAGTTATGGGGGAGTTCTTAAAGGGCAATTATGCGGTCGGGTTTTAAGGATTTCTTCTTAAGAGTTAAGGATTTCCTCGAGCGGCTTCTGGCGCTTAAGGTGACGGAATCGGAAAGAGTCACGTACGCCGCATACGGCTTTGACTATGGATCGTTTAGCGACCGTAGACCCACCCAGGTGGCTGTCGTTGCCGCTCTTTTGTTCCACGTACTCCTTTTCGTCATCGTTTTTCCGTCGTGGGGAGAGCGCGTGTTTCACCCTTCTGAACAGGTTCTGGTGCTGAAGCAGCTGGCGCCCGCGGGAGGCGGCGCGAGGCCTAAGCTCGCCCCTCCCAAAGTGGAGCCCGTGGCGCCGAAGCCGGAGCCGATCCTGGTTCCAATTCCCGACCCTACACCGCTAGATCCCGAGCCGTTGCAACGGACCGAGGTGCTCGATGTTCCTAAAGTCGTCCAAGAGTTTACTGCCGATCTGAGTATCGGGGATATCGACGCGCCGCCAGGACCGCCGGGACCCGGTGGGCAGGGCGGTCCCGGAACCGGTAAAGGGGTGGCGCAGGGTCCGGGTGGAGGTTCTGGGCCTCCTGGAGACGGAGTCTACGCTTACGGGCATCCCGGCATCGTCGATCCTCAAATCCTCGTGCAGACCATTCCTTCGTATACCGACGAGGCGATCAAGGCCAAGGTCCAAGGGGTCGTTCTGCTGCAGGCGATTATCCGCAAGAACGGCAGGGTCGATAGCCCGGTTGTTCTTCGAGGCCTCGGATACGGGCTGGAGGAAAAAGCGATCAAGGAGATCGTTTCCAACTGGCGATTCCGGCCCGCTATGCTGAATGGTCGAGCGGTTGATCTACAGGCCACGATTGAAGTGACCTTTAATCTTCGGTAAAATTCTGCCCCTGAATTTGTCGGCCAGACGGGATAACAGGGCAAGAGCGAACTGGTTCGCTTTTTTTCGTTTATCCGTCTGCCGCTCCGAACTCACCGGGATCCTCATCAAGTGAAAAATACGATCAATCTCCCTAGAACTGACTTCCAGATGAAGGCCAATCTACCCGTCTTGGAGCCCCGCATGCTCGAAAAGTGGGACCAGATGGGACTGTACCAGTTGGTGCGGAAAGCCCGAGCCGGTCGACCGTCCTTTGTCCTCCACGACGGACCTCCTTACGCTAACGGACATATTCACCTTGGTCATGCGCTTAACAAGATCCTGAAGGACTTTATCGTCAAATCGAAGGCGATGGAGGGCTTCGACACCCCTTATGTCCCCGGATGGGACTGCCACGGGCTCCCGATCGAAATAAAGGTCGTCGGGAAAAAGAGGGCCAATCCGGATGTCCTGAAGATCCGTCGCGAGTGCAGGGAATATGCCAATCGGTTCGTGGACATACAAAGGGAGGAGTTCCGGCGCCTGGGCGTCCTGGGCGACTGGGAACACCCTTACTTGACCATGAGCCCCGAGTACGAAGCGACAATCGCGCGGCTGCTGGGCCGCTTCATCGAAAACGGAGGCGTTTTCAAGGGAATGCGACCGGTGCACTGGTGCATTTCCTGCGAAACGGCGCTGGCGGAAGCTGAGGTCGAATACAAGGACCATGAGAGCGATTCGATCTACGTGAAGTTCCCGATCGTGGGCGGACCCGCCGAGGTGTTGCCAAAAACTGATCTCCCGCTCTTTGTGCTGATCTGGACCACGACTCCCTGGACGCTTCCGGCCAACCTGGCGGTGGCCTTCCATCGCGACTACGATTACTGTTTCGTCGAGGCCGGCAACGAGGTCTACCTCATGGCGCGGCATCTGGTCGAGGAGGTGGCGCGCGAGTGCCAATTGAAAAGCTATCGCGTGCTGAGCACGCTTAGCGGAGAGCAACTGAAAGACTTGCGCGTGCTGCATCCCTGGATTAATCGGGAATCAAAGGTCGTTCTTGCCGAGCACGTCACCCTGGAACAAGGCACTGGCATCGTGCATACCGCGCCGGGTCACGGCATGGAGGATTACCTGACCGCCCGCGAGTATGGTCTTGACATCTATAACCCCGTCGACAACTCTGGACGGTTTATCCCGGAAGTTGAGCACTTCGCGGGCATGCAGGTTTTTGAAGCAAATCCGAAGGTCATCGAACATCTCCAGTCGATCGGCCGACTTTTGGCACGCAAAGAAATCATTCATAGCTATCCGCACTGCTGGAGATGTCACAATCCCGTGATTTTCCGCGCCACTCCGCAATGGTTCATTGGCATGGATTTGAACGGGCTGAGGAAAAAGTCCCTGGACGCGATCAAAGGGGTCCAATGGAAGCCGGCCTGGGGAGAAGAACGCATCACTAATATGATTGCGAATCGACCGGACTGGTGCATCAGCCGCCAGCGGCTATGGGGTGTGCCCATAACGATCTTCTACTGCCGCGCATGCACCAAGCCTTTGGTCGATGCCCGGGTCGTCGATTTCGTTGCTGATATTTTCGAGAAGGAAACGGCCGACGCATGGTACCAGCGACCGGCCAGCGAACTGCTTCCCCCCGGCACAACCTGTGAATGTGGCAGCACCGATTTCGACAAAGAATTCGATATCCTGGACGTCTGGTTCGATTCAGGGTCAAGTCACTATGCAGTGTTGAACGGCCAGGATGGCCTCCATTGGCCTGCGGATCTTTATCTGGAGGGAGGCGACCAGTATAGGGGCTGGTTCCACAGTTCCCTGCTGATCGGTATCGGGGTTCGAGAAGCGGCGCCTTATCGCGGGGTTATCTGCCACGGCTTCACGCTCGACGCCGAGGGCCGCGCGATGTCGAAATCGGTCGGCAATGTCATTTCTCCTCTGGAAGTCATGAAGGAGAATGGAGCCGAAATACTTCGGCTGTGGGCCGCTTCGATTGACTATACCGAGGACATGCGCATCAGCGCGGAAATGCTCACGCGCCTGCGCGAAGCCTACCGCAAACTGCGGAATACCAACCGGTTTCTTCTCGGCAACCTTTTTGATTTCAACCCCGCCACGGACTCGGTCGACGATTGCAGCCTGACCCAGCTGGACAGATGGGCTTTGGCGCGCCTGGCCCAAGTTGCCCGCAAGGTCGAAGAAGCGTATAAGCGCTATGAGTTTCACACGGTTTACCATACGCTTCACAATTTTTGCGTGGTCGATCTCTCCAGCTTCTATCTGGATATTCTGAAGGACAGGCTGTATACCGCGGCGCCCCAGTCAACAGCGCGCCGGGCGGCGCAAACAGCCCTTTTCCGAATTGCCGACACCCTCGTCCGCCTGCTGGCGCCGATCCTTCCCTTTACAGCGGACGAGATTTGGGCGAACCTGTACAAACACGGGGCTCCTTTCCCGTCGGTTCATATCGGGGAGTTTTCCCGGGAAGCGGACCGCTTTTACGATTCGGAGCTGTTGGTCCGGTGGGAACGTTTTCGCGAGCTGCGCGAACAGGTTAGTAAAGTTCTTGAGGAAGCCCGGGAAAGCAAGTTGATCGGAAACTCGCTGGAGGCCCAGGTTGAGCTCAGGTGCGGCGAAAAAACGTACCAATTCCTCTCGACCTTCGGGCCCGATTTGAAGTTTCTTCTCCTGGTCTCTCAGGTCGTTCTCGTCCAAGACTCGGAAAAGGGCCAGGACGGGCTCGACATCAGGGTTTCGCTCGCGGCTGGACAGAAGTGCGAACGATGCTGGCACTATACTACGGACGTCGGGTCCTTTGAGGACTACCCCACGATCTGTGGCCGCTGCCATCAAGCACTGGAGGAGATGCGCTGACGGCCGGGAAGGTAGAGAAATCGCAGGCCCGGAGGTTGCCTTAGAAGCTA